>JBGOVF010000257.1:0-4341 GCA_041477975.1 Tepidiformaceae bacterium | reverse complement strand
GAGCAACTGGCCATGGTCGCTGTGGTCCAGCGCGAATGGGCGGGCATGAACCCCCGCGCCAGTTTCCGCGACCCGATTACCGTCGACGACGTGCTCAACTCGCGCATGATCGCCTATCCATTCCACCTTCTCGAATGCTGCCTGGTTACCGACGGCGGCGGCGCGCTCATCATGACCTCCGCCGACCGCGCGAAGGACTTCCCCACGAAGCCGGTCTACATCCTCGGCACGGGTGAAGGTGTCGAGACGCCGATGGTCAGCCAGATGGAAGACTTCTCGTCCTCGAAGGCGTTCCGCGTGTCGGGGAAGAAGGCGTTCGACGAAGCCGGCATCACGCATGACGACGTCGACCATCTAATGGTCTACGACGCCTTCGCCCACCTGCCGATCTACGGCCTCGAGGACCTGGGTTTCTGCAAGCGAGGCGAAGGTGGGCCCTTCATCTGGGAAGGCAACACGCGCCCGGGCGGAAAGCTGCCACTCAACACCAACGGCGGCGGCCTCAGCTTCATGCACTCCGGCATGTACGGAATGTACGCCCTCCAGGAGAGCGTGAAGCAGATGCGTGGCACGGCCCCCGCACAGGTTCCGAACGCGAAGATCAGCATCGCCCACGGCGTCGGCGGCATGTTTGCCGCCAGCGGCACCATCATCATGACGAACGAGACGCCCTGACCCCGGAGGCCACCATGGCCAAGGACAAGTCCAAACGGACCACGAAGGGCGGCCGGCGAGACTCGCCGGCCGTCTCGGTCTGCCTGACCTTCGACTTCGACGCTATCTCGGTTTGGATCGGCTCGATGGGCTCCCGCTCGCCCGGCAATATCTCGCGGGGGGAGTTTGGCGTCGTTGGCGCTCGACGAGTACTCGAACTGCTGAAGCAGCACGGCATCCCGGCGACTTGGTTCGTGCCCGGCCACACCATCGAGACCTACCCGGACGCGGCGCGCGCAATCGTTGAAGAGGGCCACGAAATCGGTCATCACAACTACTGCCACGAGAACCCGCGGACGCTGGAACTCGCCCAGGAGCGAGCAGTCATCGAGCGCGGCGTCGAGTGCATAGCCCGGCTCACTGGCTCCCCGCCCGCCGGATACCGCTCCCCGGCCTGGGATCTAAGCCCAAACACCCTCGGCCTCCTGCAGGAATTCGGTTTCCTGTACGACTCCAGCCTTATGGCCAACGACTTCTCGCCCTATCGGCCCAGGATCGACGACGAGCCCAATACCGCTGGCCCCTTCGTCTTCGGCGAGCCAATCGATCTCGTCGAGATGCCGGTCGACTGGAGCCTCGACGACTGGCCCTACTTCAACGTCAACTGGCCCGCTCACCACGTCGGCCTCCGCACGCCGGACGATGTCTTCGACGTTTGGGCGGCGGAGTTCCACTACCTCCACGAACACGTCGGCGAAGGCGTCTTCACGCTGACCATGCACCCGCAGGTCATCGGACGCGGCCACCGGCTCCTCATGCTGGAGCGCCTCATCGAGTACATGACCGGGCACAAAGGCATCGCATTCCGGACAATGGGCGACGTGGCAGCGGAGTGGAAACTGCAGCACCCATTCGAACAAGCGAAAGGTACGCCCGCGTTGTGACCGGCGAAGCGCCACCGCCAAAGAATCACACCTGCCTGGTAATCGGCCTCGCCGGAACCATCGCAGCCGGCAAGTCCAGCGTTGCCCAACTCCTCGTGGAGCACGGCGCCACCCACTGCGACGCCGACAAGCTCGTCCATAGGCTCTACGACCCAGGCACACCCGGGTTCGATCGCGTCGTCGAGGCCTTCGGGCCAGAGGTGGTCGGCGCCGACGGGTATGTCGACCGGAAAGTCTTGGGGGCGAAGGTCTTCGGCAAACCGGCTGAGATGGCCAAACTGACGCGCGCCATGGGTTCCATCACAGAGGCAATCAAGGCCGAGATTGAACGCTGGCGGGCTGAACTGGGGCCGGGCGAGATCGCGGTCATGGAAGCCGTGAACCTGATGGAACCCGGCTACGCGCGCTGGTGCGACCAGACCTGGCTGATCGGCGTCGACGACGCCGTGGCGAAGGGACGGCTGCTGGAGACGCGCGGCATGTCGGCGGAAGAAGCCGACCAGCGCCTCAAGTCCATGCGCCCGTTCGACGAGCGCGCGCCAGGCGCCGACTGGACCTATCGCAACAACGGCTCCCGCGAAGAGCTGGCGTCGGCGGTCCACGCGGAGCTGGACCGGATCCTCGCGCTGCACCGGGACGGCGCGCTGACTATCTCGGTGTTCGGCCCGTGGTGGGCGAAGTTCCTCGACAAGAACCGCGAGCGGCTTGCCGCCGCCGGCACGCCTGCGCCAGACGATGCGGGCCGTTCTCAGGCGTCCAGGTAGCGTTCCACAAACTCCCGCGGCGACAGCACGCGACCGGGGAAGTGGTCGCTGCGTTGCAGTCGTCCCTCGCCCGTGGCGAGGATCGCTTCCGGCCGTTCGGCTAGCAGGTCCCACAACATTTGGTCCGTTGGATCGGGGCAGATTTGGGGAGCAACGCGCGGTTCTTCGGTCGCCGCGCCCGCGACGAACGACGAGATGTACGCTTCTAGTTCCCACGGGCTCAATCGGTGCCGCGCGGTTTGCTTGGGTCGTGCGAGAACGAGGCGGTACTCCGCCACGAGTGCCGCAGACACGAGAAGCTCTACGTTTTGATGGAAGACCGCGTCGACCACAGTACCCGGGAACGAGATTCGTCCCGTCGCTACGCCGCTGACGAGGACGTTGGTGTCAACGATTACGAGCAGCCTGGCGCTCCTCAGCCATCTGCCTGCGCACGATATGGGTCTCTTCGATAGCCAGGTCCATCAGCTCTTCGTCGCTGAGCTTGGGCTCCGCCTTCGCTGCATTTGCGCGTGCCTTGGCGAGCAGCCGCAACCCTTCTTCGCGGCTGTGAGCATCGGCGGCTTCCAGGCCGTCTTCGATGAGTCTCCCGATGGTCGTCCCTTGCAACGCCGCCCGCACCTTCAACTGCCTGTGTCGTTCGTCCGAAAGCGTGATCGTCAAGCGTGCCATGTCGCGATTGTAGCACCAGCGCACCAGTGCACCAACGCATCACTACACCGGCGCACCAACAGTCACCGTTCGGGGACTGCCGTCCGGTTGCCGCCCTGAGCCCACCTGCGTACCATCGCCTCACATCTCAGTTGCACCAGGAGACGCACGTGGCCGATGGCTTCCAGTTCCCGGTCGATCGCACGCAGGTGATGCTGTTCGCCCGGTCCGTCCTCGATATCAACCCCGCCTTCGTTGACCCCGATTCGCCGGAAGCGAAGGCCCTCGGCGGCCAGGTTGTACCGCCCACATTCGTCCAGAGCAGCGCCCACTACCAGCCCGACTACCCGCTCGACCTGACCCGTCCACGCAAGGGCCCGCCTCCCGCGCATCGCGGCGATGGTGGGGGTGGCGGCCTCGGGCGCGGCCTCCACGCCGAGCAGCACTACGAGTACCACCACCCCATCCACGCCGGCGACATGCTCACGGTCTCCACTCGGCCGGGCGAGCGCTGGGAGAAGGAAGGCCGTCGCGGGGGCAAGCTCCTGTTCAGTGAGAGCATCACCGAGTACCGCAACCAGGACGGCGTCCTCTGCGTCACCGCCCGCTCTATCGGCGTCCAGACCGAACGCGCCGTGGACAATTAGGAGGCGATCAATGGCACTCAAAGTAGGCGACAAGCACGAAGCCGTCGTTATCGAGAACGTGAACCGCTCGCACATCGTCAAGTACGCCGGCGCCAGCGGCGACTTCAACCCCCTGCACCACGACGACACCGCCGCCAAGAACCTCGCCGGCTACCCCAGCGTGTTCGCCCACGGCATGCTCTCGATGGGCCTCACGGGGCGCATGCTCACTGACTGGCTCGGCGCGGGCTCGCTGAAGAAATACGGCGTGCGCTTCACGAAGCAGGTCTGGCCCGGCGACACGCTTACCGCGAGGGGCGAAGTCACGAAAGTCGAGAACGGCCTCGCCACGATCAAGGTCGTGACCGTGAACCAGGACGGCGAATCCGTCGTCGAAGGCGAAGCCGTCGCAGCAATCTAGCCCTCCGTTGCCGTTTCGACACACCCAGGCCGCATCATGGCGTCATGCCCGCTCAGCTTCGCGCGTTCCTCGCCGCTGTCGTCACCGTTTCAGCTCTGCTCTGCGCCTGTAGCTCTGCCAAGCATGATGCGATGCCCACCTCGCAGCCACCGGCCGCATCCGTCGCGGGCACGCCGCCGGACTCGTCAGCCACCACCGTCGCCGCGGGCGTCTCGCACGGCACGCTGAAATTCGGCGGCGTGGACCGCACCTACCGACTCTTCATCCCGCCCGGCACTCCG
>JBGOVF010000490.1:0-2805 GCA_041477975.1 Tepidiformaceae bacterium | reverse complement strand
GCACGCAGGGCATTTCCGGCGTGGGCCGCTCTTGGCCCCGAGGGTCGCCGGCCAATCCTGCACAACTTCGCCGACGGCCTCCTCGCTCGAGCGGAGGATCTCGCCAATGTCGAAACGCTCGACAACGGCTCCTTGCTCGCGGGCAACATCCGTGGCGTCATCCCCCGCGCGGCGCACAACATCCGGTTCTTTGCCGACTATGCGCCTACGCTCACGGGAGAAACGATTGATTCGCCCGACGTGGTTCACCACGTCCGCTACGACCCGTCGGGCGTGGCTGCGCTCATCACTCCCTGGAACGCGCCGCTGATGCTGACGACGTGGAAGGTGGGACCGGCGCTTGCGGCTGGCAATACGCTCGTCGTGAAGCCGCCGGAGTGGGCGCCGCTCACCTGCTCGCTGATGGCCGAGATCGCCGCAGCCGCGGGGGTCCCGGCCGGGGTGCTCAACGTTGTGCAGGGAATAGGCGAAGAGGCCGGCGCTGCCCTCGTCGCGCATCCGGACATTGACCGCATTAGCTTCACCGGCTCACCCGAGACTGCTCGCCTTATCGCGCGGGCGGCTGCCGACAATCTTGTCCCGCTGAGCTTCGAACTTGGCGGCAAATCGCCCTTTATCGTCTTTGCGGACGCCAATCTCGATGCCGCCGCACAGACGATCGCGGGTCAGTATGCGAACGCGGGCCAGGTTTGCCTCGCGGGTACGCGCGTCATGGTGGAGGAGCCAATCACAGCGACGCTCCTGGAGAAAGTTAAGGCCGCCGCGCAGCACATGGTCGTAGGGGATCCGCGCGATCAGACGACGCGCGTCGGCCCGCTCATCACGCGAGAGCACTTCCAGCGGGTACAGGGATTCGTAGACCGAGCGCGGGACGCGGGCGCGCGGCCGCTGTTTGGCGGCTCGAAACACGATGCCGGTGACCTCTACTTTGCGCCCACCCTCTTCGAGCGCGTCGATCCGTCCATGGAGATCGCGCAGAAAGAGGTGTTCGGGCCCGTCCTCACCTGGCAAACCTTCGCCGGGGAGGATGACGCGATCCGCCTGGCGAACAGCACCGACTACGGGCTCGCCGCCGTCATCTTCACGGGCGACGAACAGCGCGCGATGCGTGTGGGCGATGCCGTGGTCGCGGGTACCGTCTGGGTCAACTGCTTCTTCGTTCGCGACCTGGCGGCTCCTTTCGGTGGGGCGCGCAACTCGGGAATCGGCCGGGAAGGCGGTCGCTGGAGCTTCGATTTCTTCACCGACGTCAAGAACATTTCGATTCGCAAAGGAAGCATGGGGGCTCGCAATGGGTGAAATTGTGGCTGCAGTTGTGGCCGGGCACGTACCGACCGTCATGATGCCGGAGCCGGTCCGGCGGGCGATGGGGGGCGGAGAGGACACAAGTCTTGTCGAAGGCTTCCATCAGATGAAGCAAGCGCTCGAAGACGCCGGCGCGGACACACTCGTCATTTTCGACACGCACTGGTTCACCACGGTCGACCATGTGGTCGATGGGCGGGCTCATCACAAAGGCATTTACACGTCGGAGGAGTTGCCGAACGCAATCTCGGACTACGCCTTCGATTACCCCGGCGCGCCTGAACTGGGCTCAGCAATCGAGGAGCTGGCGCGCGAACGGCGGGTTCCCGTTTCGAACACGACAAACGAGCACATTTCGCACCACTACCCGACCCTAAACGTCCTTCACTACGTGCACAGAGGGGACGAAAAAGTGCTCTCTGTCGGGGTCTGCCAGACGGCCACGGCCGAGGACTTCCTCGAGTTCGGACACATCCTCGGCCAGGCGATCCGGCAGTCGAATGCCAACGTTGCCCTGATTGCTTCGGGCGGGATGAGCCACAAGTTCTGGCCCATGAAGCAGCTCCGCGCCCACGGCAATTACGACCCGGCGAATGTGCTCACCCCGGAGGCACGCGAGTTCGACGAGCGCATCCTCCAGCTCTGGGCCGACGGTGACCACGCAACGGTCATCGACCTGTATCCCGAATACCGCAAGTTCAGCCCCGAGGGCTTCTTCGGGCATTACCTGATGATGGTCGGTGCACTTGGAGGCGCCCGCTGCACGGCGAAGGGCGCGTTGATGTCGAAGTACGAAAACGCCGTCGGCACCGGCCAGGCGCACGTTTGGTTCGAGCTTGTGCCCGAGCGCGTGGCGGTGGAAGCATGATGGCCCTCAACGGCTGGAAACTCCCCCAGACGCCCTCCGGGCTCTCGGCAACCCTCGCGCCGCCGCCCTGGCACTACTCCGGCGACATCATCGCGGTGGACTACGAGGCCGACCCCGCGAACGTTGCCTCGTTGCTGCCGCCCGGCATGACACCGCTCGGCGACGGCTCGGTAACGCTCTTTTTCGCCGACTGGTGCTCGGCATCCGACGCTGACCCGCGAGTCCTCGCCGACCCGGCCAAGGGGCAGTACCACGAGGCTTACTTCGTCCTGTACGGCAGCTTCGAGGGCAAGCCGGTGGGTCGCGTCCCATTCATCTACGTGGATAGCGAGTTGTCGCTGATCCGTGGGCTGGTGCAGGGCTTCCCGAAGAAGTTCGCACGTGTCGCCATGACACGCCCGGTCGGTATTGGCTGAGGCGGAGTGCGGCGCGAAGCCGGAAGCCGCTTCGCCGCGCACGTGACGGCGGCGGACCGGCGCCTGGCGACCGTATCCGTTGCGCTTGAACGCGAGTCGCCGAAGGGTCCCGGCCCGCAGCCCGCGCCGATATTGCACACGCGGATCTGGCCGAGCCTGGACGCATCCAGGCCCGGAGTCGCCGAATTCTCGCGCGTCACCGCGTTTGGGTTCGAG
>JBGOVF010000068.1:0-8863 GCA_041477975.1 Tepidiformaceae bacterium | reverse complement strand
GCTGGCCGCTGAAGGATGAGCCGGCCCAGCCAGGTCCCGACCACGACATATCCGAGCGCCGTCAGCACCGGGATGAGCACGAGCAGGATGCCCATGCCAACCCAAAAGCCAACGATCGAGGCGATTGCGAGAGCACCCAGTACCGGCAGCGCGAGCATCGTGACGAACCCGGCAAGGATCGTCTGCCCCGGCTTCCCGCCCAGCGACGCGGAAGCTTCGCTCAGCTGCCGCCCGCCAATCATCGCGAAGCCAGTCGCCAGCACCAGCAGTGCCACGCCCAGCCCGATGAACAGGATGAAGCTGAACAGGATCACCCATCCGGCGCTGAAGAACATTCGCGACGTGCGGTCGATGCTGCCGGTTACGCTCGCGCCCGGATCTCGCGTCAGCTCGCTGCGCACGAGCTGGACGTTCTTCACCCTGGAGCCCGCGGACAGGGTGAGGGTGCCGTTGATGACGCGGACCTCGCCTTCCACCGAACCGCGCACCGTGGCGTCGCCGTCGATCACCAGCAGCCCGCTGTGGATTGACCCATCGACGACAGCGTCGCCGCGGATCACCACCAGCGCGTTCAGCGAATCGCCGGAGCTGACGGTGTAGTCGCCGTTCACGCGCATCGCGAAACCACCGTGGTTATCGGAAGAGCCATCGGCGAGCGCCGATGTCGGGAGCAGCGCTATCAGCAGCCCGGCGAGGATGACGAGGAACCGTCGCATTCGCGAACTCCTTTCGGGGCAAGCCCCTGTGAACATCCCTTTGAGGCGACAATGCTCCCGGTTCGCGTGGGCCTACAGGGTCGTTCGTCCTTCGTTGCCGGGACCGGTCGCACCTCGGTCTTCGCCAGCCTTGAGCCGGGCCATCGCCGCGACGACCATGACGAGCGCCAGCAGTGCAGTGGCTGCGCCGAACGGCCCGGACGCGTTCTGCGCGGACAACTCGTTTGACGCTTGTGGCGGCGTCTGCGGAGGGCTGATTGCAACCGTAGCCGCCGGCCCGGAGGGCGGTTCCCCGAGCGCCGGCGGCACGTGCCAGCACTGGCTCGCCGCCAGCACCGCCGAGATGAGCACGACCGCGAACCGCCCCGTGAAGCGCATTAGCCAGCCACCCGCACGCTCGTTTCGCCGAGTCTGTCCGCGGCAGCACGATTGCGGCAACGGCTTCGACGGCTGCGCAGCGGAAGTTTGCGAACGTTTTACGATCGATTGCGGCGATTGTGCGCTTTGGCCTTCGCAGTGACCGCCGCGAGCGTCAGCCCTGCGCCAAGCGCATCGAACCCCACGTCCATCACGTTCGAGTCCCGGTTCGGGACGAATGACTGGTGGTACTCATCGCTGGCGCCATACGCCGCGCACGCAAGCCACGTCACCCCCGCCAGCGCGAGCAGGCTCCAACTCGGCCGCACGCTGGCCAACCATCGCCACAGCAGAGCGGCCAGGATCGCGTACTCCGTCATGTGAGCCAGGTTGGACTGCCACTCGTCTCCGGTCGCACCCGGCGGGTTCGAAAAGCTCGACAACGCGAAGATCACCCCCGCCCAGGTGACCACAAGCATCGGCCGCGCAACCCGCATCCGCGCAGACTACAGGGTCACAGACGAACTCCCCTTCTCCCGCGCAGTCAGGAGAGAAGGGTTGGGTTGAGGGCTACGCCGACTCCATCACGAACTGCGTCTGCGTCACCTGCGCCAGGAGTTTTCCTTCCGGCGAGAGGATGTTCGTCTGCCAGGTCATCGTGCGCCGCCCCAGGTTCACCGGCACGCACTCCGCCCGCACGGTCGTCCCCCCGATCGCGGGCCGAAAGAAGTTCGTCTTCGATTCGATCGTCGTCGTCCCGGCGCCGGGCGGGATGTTGAGCGAAGTCCCCATAGCTCCGAGGGTGTCGGCGAACGCCATGATCGCTCCGCCATGGAGGATGCCCGGCACCGTGCAGAGCTCGTCGCGCACATCCAATTCCGCCACGACCAGGTCTTTTGTGGCCGATATGAAACGCATCCCCAGCAGGTCTGGGAAGAATCCCCTCACGCGCTCCTGCATCGTTGCTGCCTGATCCATTTGAGGGCCCCTCCCTGCCGTTTTGCACAGTGTCGCCGCACGCCACCCGGAGTGCGAGCGCACACTCCGCGACGCTCCCGTGCCGCTGTGCGCAACGGCCACATTGGCCGAATTTCCGGGCCCGTTCGGCCATGCCGAAACGGTGGTTGCCTTCGTAGTATCCGGCAGTCACGCCGAGAAGGACGGCTGACGACTCGCCGGCTTATGACCCGACACGTCGTTTCCGTCGCCCTTCTCTGGGCGGTCTTGACCGCCATCGGCGAGGGCTCGGCCTTCCTTGACCTGTTTCCCGCCGTCGGCTCC
Organism: Tepidiformaceae bacterium; assembly: GCA_041477975.1. GTDB lineage: Bacteria > Chloroflexota > Dehalococcoidia > Tepidiformales > Tepidiformaceae > JBGOVF01. The sequence continues at coordinate 6,509 of JBGOVF010000068.1, read as the reverse complement.
AGCGAAGCCGAGGACTTCGACCGCATCTTCCGCATCCTCCTAATCATGGGCACTCCGGTGTTCGCGTTCGTGATCGCTGTGCTCGCGTACAGCATGGTGACCTTTCGTGCCTCCGGGCCGGATGACGCCCCGCCAGCCTTCCGTGGCGAGGGGAAGATTCCCCGCGTCTGGTTGGTCATAACAGGTGCTCTCGCGCTCACGGTGATGATCTACCCGGGCCTGACCGGCCTCCGAAAGCTCCAGTCGGACCCCAATGGCTACGGCTGGAGCGACACGCAGCCGAACCTCTTCATTCACGTGCAGGCTTTCCAGTGGGGCTGGCAATTCGACTACCGCGACTTCGAAGGCCAACACCTTGACTTCTCGGTGTTGTCAGTCGGGGGTAATGCGGCCGAACTCGTGCTTCCGATCGATGTGGGCGTGAAGTTCGACATCAACGCCACTCAGGCTCCGTACGATCCGGGGACGAATCCGGAGGGCGGAGTGCTCCATTCATTCTGGATCCCCGCCTTCCGCATGAAGATCGACGCCGTTCCCGGTCGAACGACGACCATGACCGTCAAACCTATCGAGCTTCGCGGATTTCAAGACGACTCCGCGTTCAGAGTGCAGTGTGCCGAACTCTGTGGCCTGGGCCACGCCGTCATGGCGACTCCCGTGCGCGTGGTAGACCGGGCCGCGTTCCTTGATTGGGTCGCGTTACAGAAAGCCGCCGCGAGGAAGTAGCGAAGCATATGTGGGCACTTACTACCGTCTCCGGAGGCGTCGGCACCGGTCTCATCGGCTTCTATCTTGGCATCGCCGTCTCCGCTCTCTTGCGCATGGCGTTCGGCTATCCCGACCCCTGGGACCGCGATTTTGACTGCAGCATCGGTTATGTGTTCGGCCTCGTTGGCTGGGTCATGGGCATCGGCATGTGGGGCACGTGGTCGCGCGAATGGTTCGGACTGAAGACGCGTACCACCCGTGTCCAGGGCTGGCAGCGCTATTTTAGTTTCTGCACCGACCACAAGGTTATCGGCATCCAGTATCTGACCACCTTCACTGTCGTCTTCCTGCTCGCCGGGCTGATGGCCATGCTCATCCGTGCCGAGCTTGCAACGAACGGTCTCCAGTTCTTCGACAAGCAGCAGTACAACACCATCCTGGGCCTGCACGGGATCCTCATGATCGCCGTGGCCGTTGCCGCAATGGTCGGGGGTTTCGGGAACTACTTCGTACCACTCCTCATCGGGGCGGAAGACATGGCGTTTCCCCGCCTCAACGCCCTCTCGTTCTGGCTCATCCCGCCCGTCGCCCTCCTCCTCCTCCTCACCCCTTTCCTCGGCGGCCTCGAGACCGGCTGGACCGCCTACCCTCCGCTCTCGGTTCAGACGCACACAGCCCAGACGTTCTGGAACCTCGCGATCGTGACGTTCGGGCTCTCGTCCATCCTCGGCGGGCTCAACTTCGTGATGACGATCATGTTCATGCGCGCCCCGGGGATGACCTGGGGACGCCTGCCGATGTTCGTCTGGTCCATGTTTGTAACGGCCTGGATCGCGCTGCTCTACACCCAGGGATTCGCCACTGCGCTGCTCATGGTCACTCTCGACCGCATAGCGGGCATGAGCTTCTTCAACGCCAACGAAGGCGGCGACCCGCTCCTCTACCAGCATGTGTTCTGGTTCTACTCACACCCGGCCGTCTACATCATGATCCTGCCCGGCTTTGGCGTCGCGCTGGAAATCATCGGGCACTTCAGCCGCAAGCCGTTCTTCGCATACAAGTACGCCGTCGGCGGATTCCTCGGCATCCTCGGTTTGAGCGGCGTGGTCTGGGCTCACCACATGTTCACGGCCGGCATCCCAAACTATCTGCACCCTCCCTTCCTGGTGATGACCGAGATCATTTCGATCCCCACCGGCCTCATCTTCCTCGCCGCCCTTGGCACCGTCTGGATGGGCCGCCTCTGGCTCACGGCGCCGATGCTCTTCGCGCTGGCCGTCATCTTCAACTTCGCCTGCGGCGGCGTGACAGGCATCTTCCTGGCCGATGTTCCAACCGACATCCACCTCCAGGACACCTACTTCGTCGTCGCCCACTTCCACTACACCATCGTTGGCGGCGAAATCTTCGGAATGTTCGCGGCCATCTACTACTGGTTCCCGAAGATGACCGGCCGCATGTACAACGAGCGCCTGGCGAAACTCCACTTCTGGTGGATGTTCATCGGATTCAACGTGACCTTCTTCACGATGCACTGGCCCGGCATCCAGGGCATGAACCGTCGCATCGCCGACTACCCGGCAGCCCTCAATGGCATCAACCTCTTCGTCAGCCTCTCCTCGTTCATGCTCGGCGCCAGCTTCATCGTCTTCGTCGCCAATATCGTCTATGCCTGGGCGCGCGGGCCGGTCGCCGAAGCGAACCCCTGGAGCGCGCGCACGCTCGAGTGGCAAACCTCATCGCCCCCGCCCGTCGAAAACTTCGAATCGCCGCCGCGAGTGGTCGGCCATCCCTACGACTACGGAATTCCCGGGTCCGTCCACTCGGTCTTTGGTGACCACCCCGCCACTCACCCCGCGGCCGCGGCTGGCGCCGCCAGCGGAGGCGCCGCTGGTGCGTGACTCACATTTCGGCGAGCCAACAGGGGGTCAGTCGTGAAGGTGTTTGAACAAGGTTGGCGTGTGGCAGCGCTTCTCGCGGTCGTCACCATCGTCGAATACATCTTTGCCTTGAACGTGGGCAACGACCAGGTTCGGTTCATCGGCCTCGGTGTCGCGGCGGTCGCCAAGGCGGGCATGATCGGCGCCTACTTCATGCACTTCATGCGCATGTTCGAACACGCGGAGGCGCACTGATGGCGGTCATCACCTTTGGCCCGCCCGCCCACGACCTCCCGAACCGTGCGCAAATCAACCGCGTCGGCCTCTGGCTCTTCTTTTTCTCCGAGGCGATCCTCTTTGGCCTGCTTCTCTCCGCGCGGTTCTTCCTCGAGGGGATCCACCGTGCCCAGGTCAACCAGTTCCTCGGCCTCATTATCACCATCATCCTGCTCCTCAGCTCGGTCAGCGCTTTCACCGCTGAAACCGCGATCGAACACGATCGTCGCCGTCTGGCTAGCGCGATGTTGCTGGTCACCATCTTCCTGGGAATGGTCTTCGCGGTCGGTGTTGGCTTCGAATGGGCCACAGCCGAGTTCCATCGCAAAGAGGCCTTCGGCACCGTCTTCTTCACGATGACCGGCATCCACGCTACCCACGTCGTCACCGGAGTGCTCATGCTGTCCCTCGCCTGGGCACAGTTGCGGCGCGGAAAATACTCCTCGAAGAGTCACTGGCCGATCTCGGGTACCGTGATGTACTGGCACTTCGTCGATGTGGTCTGGGTCTTCTACTATCCCGCGCTTTACCTGGTCTCGTGAGCCTCAGTTGGCCCCCGGCTCATACCCTGCCGCGTTGGTCGAGTTGGCGCCCATGGCTGCTCTCATTCGGTGCGGCGCTCGTCCTGGCAGCCCTCCTCAACGGGATCTGGTGGTCGCTTCTTTCGCCCGCCGCCAATCCCGGCGTCAGGGTTTATGAGATTCCTGCCGGTACGGCCGAGGCAGTCGCTAACGGCGAGCTATTCGCCTTCTTGCCCAACACCCTCTCGATCCCGGCCGGCAGCACGCTCCGGATCGTCAATCGCGACGTGGTCGCCCACGACGTCGGTCCCTATCAGATTCCCTCCGGGGCCACCCTGGACCTCGGTGGCGTCGATTCCGGCTCGAACACGTATGCCTGCACCATCCACCCGTCCGGCGCCCTCAACATCACCCTAAATGCCCGCCCCGGCCTTGCGTCGCTGATCGTCCCCACGTTGCTTCTGGGGCTGCCGTTGGGGCTACTGGTCGGCGCTGCCACCGCGATCGTCCGCCGAATTGACCTGTAACCCGTGCCCGGCCGCCGTCGTGTCTCCCGGCTCGGGCTGCTAGGCTTTGAAGCGATGGCCATCCCGTCATTTACCGTTGCCCAGCTCACGGCCGGCGCCCCGGGGCCGCAGACGGCGCTCACCATCGGCGTGCTCGATGGCGTTCATCTCGGCCACCAGGCGCTCCTCGGCCGTCTCCGCGATGAAGCCCGCAAGCGCGCCTTCGCTCCCGGTGTGGTCACGCTCCACCCGCACCCCATCACGGTCCTCCGCCCGGAAATTCCGCCGAGCTACCTCACCTCGCTCGAAGACCGCATGCAGCTCATGCGCGACGCCGGCGCCGACTGGGTCATCCCGCTCACGTTCACTTCCGAAGTCTCCGAGGTTTCGGCCGAGGAGCTTGCGACCGCTTTCCACGGCATCCTGCGCATGCGCCTCATGGTTCTCGGCCCCGATGCCGCCTTCGGCCGCGGAGCCCCGAAGGACACCATCGACCGCATGCGCACCCTCGGCGCCGAGATCGGCTTCGAAGTCGTCCAGATCGAGCCCGTCATGCACGACCACGAGCGCTACAGCTCCACAGCCGTCCGCAACGCCCTCGCCGAGGGAGACATGCGCCGCGTCACCGCCCTGCTCGGCCGCAACTACCGCCTTTCAGGCCCCATAGTCCGCGGCTTCGAGCGCGGCCGCACTATCGGCTTCCCCACCGCTAACATCTCGGTCGCCGCCGATCGCGCCCTCCCGGCCCTCGGCGTCTACGCGACAAAGGCCCGCGTAGGCGCTCACCACCTCGTGGGCGCCACCAACATCGGCCGCCGTCCGACGTTCGATGCGGGCCACGTTTCCATCGAAACGCACTTGTTGGATTTCGAAGGCGACATTTACGGCGAGCGCATGGACCTGGAGATCGTCGAGCGCATCCGTCCGGAGGTCGGCTTCAGCGGTGCGGATGAACTCAAGGCCCAGATCACCAAAGATGTTCAATCCGCCCGCCAACTGCTGAGTCCATGACGTCAATCCAAAATCCAAAATCGCCGATCCAAAATCGCTCGATGCCTCCCGTCGAGGAGCAGATCGCCGTGCTCATGAGCGGCGTCGACTACGGCGACGACCAGCTTCGCCGCGAGATGGAGCGCGAACTCCGGGCTCTACTCGAACTCGACCGCCCGCTCCGCGTCTACCTGGGCATCGACCCCACCGCCACGTCGCTCACGCTCGGCCACACTGTCCCGCTGCGCAAGCTGCGCCAGTTCCAGCAGTTCGGCCACCACGCCATCTTCCTCATCGGCGACTACACCGCCCTCATCGGCGACCCGAGCGACAGGAACAAGCTCCGCCCGCAGCTCACGCAAGAAGCGATCAAGGCGAACGAGGCCACCTACTTCGAGCAGGCCGCCCGTGTCCTCGACGCAGCGAAGACCGAGCTCCGGCACAACTCCGAGTGGCTCGGGAAGCTGGATTTCCCGCAGATCATCTCGCTCATGTCGAAGTTCACGGTCGCCGAGATGCTCCGCCGCGACAACTTCCGCAAGCGCTTCGACGACGGCGAAGCGGTCTACCTGCACGAATTCCTCTATGCGCTCATGCAGGGCTACGACGCCTTCGCCCTTGAGTGCGACGTGCAGGTGGGCGGCACTGAGCAGCTCTTCAACCTCATGGCCGGCCGCAAGATCCAGCAGGACGCCGGCCAGCGTCCGCACGTCCCGGTCACGATGCCGATCCTCGTCGGCCTTGATGGCAAGGCCCGCATGTCCAAGTCGGCCGGCAACCACATCGGCGTCAGCGACTCACCGGACGAGCAGTACGGCAAGACGATGTCGCTCCCCGACGACGTCATCATCGACTTCTTCGTGCTCGCCACGAACGTCCCGCGCACCGACCTGCCAGCGATAGAGAGCCGCATCGAGCGCGATCCGCTCGGCGCCAAGAAACTCCTCGCCCGCACCATCGTCACAGAATTTTGGGGCGAACCTGCCGCTGCCGAGGCCGAAGCACGTTTTGAACGCACGGTCCAACGCAAGGAGACGCCCGTCGAGATGGCCGAACACCGCGTCGTCGGGACGCCCCCGCTCCTGGACGTTCTCGTTGAGGCCGGCCTCGCACCCTCAAAACGCGAAGCCCGCCGCCTCGTCGAACATCGCTCCGTCTCCGTCGATGGCCAGCCCGTCGACGTGACGGCCGAAGCCCGCGCGGGGATGGTGATTCAGGTCGGCAAGCGCCGCTGGCTTCGGCTGGTGTGAACGCTACTCCCCTCTCCCGGCGCGGGAGAGGGGCCGGGGGTGAGGGGGCGCGCCTCCCAACTCCCGCAGCCGCCCCTCCAGGAACCCTCGCTCCGCCACGTTCGTCGTCAACTCAATCGCCCGCAGGTACTCTTTTCGTGCCTCGTTCGTCCGCCCGGCCCGCCTGAGAAAGTCCGCCCGGGCGGCGTGGTACGGCTGGTACGAATCCAGCTGCTCTGCCAGCCCCAGCCGCTCCATCTCCGCCAACGCTGTCTGCGGTCCGTCCGCCATCGCTATCGCCACGGACCGGTTGAGCGCCACCACCGGCGTGGGGCTCACGTCCGCCAGCGTGCCGTAGACCCGCACGATTTCTGCGGTCATCATCTCGTCGAACCCGGG
>JBGOVF010000394.1:0-3306 GCA_041477975.1 Tepidiformaceae bacterium | reverse complement strand
CTCACGGTTTCGGGCGAGACGCCGGCCTCCTGTGCGGCCTCCTGGACGACGCGGTAATCGAGCAGACGCAGGCCGAGTTCTTCGGCGACGAGCCGCGCCACCTCTTCGCCATCGGTGCCGACCTGCCGCGAGAGGGTGATGACGCGGGTGTTCATGGGCTGCCTCCAGCGAAGAGCAAAGAGCGCAGAGCGGAGGGCACGGCGCGCACGGTTTTGCCCGCGCACCCTAGCAGAGGAAAGAGCGAAGAGGAAAGAGGAAAGAGCAAAGAGCAAAGAGCGAAGAGCAGCCAATCGTCGCGCGGGGTCGCTCGCCGCTGTCATCTGCCGGTCGTCGACGTCACATCGCGGCGCTTTGCCTTTCCTCCTTCCTCAGTCAGTGCGGCGGGGGAGGGTGGCGGCGCCGGCGGCAATGGCGAGGATGGTCACGCCAAGGAGGACGGCAACGTCGAACCAGAGTTGGGCGGTGATGTCGCTCGTCGTCCCGACACGATGCAGCGCATCGTAGGCATACGTCATCGGGAGGAAGTTCGAGATGAGTTCGAGACCGCGCAGCATGCCGGCGCGCGGGGCGAACAGCCCGCAGAGAAAGATCTGCGGCAACAGGAACACCGGCATGAACTGAACGGCCTGGAACTCCGATTTCGCGAACGCGCTCACGAACAAGCCCATCGTCGAGCCTGCCACCGCGTTCAGCACCGCGAGGCCCATGATCGCCCAGGGCGAACCGACGACATCAAGCCCCAACACCCCGAACGCCAGGCCGCTGACGAGAGCCGCCTGCGCCAGCGCGACTGCCGCGAAGGCGATTGCGTAGCCAGCCAACAGGTCCAGCTTCGCCATCGGCAACGTCATGAGCCGTTCGAGCGTGCCGCTCGTCCGCTCGCGCAGCATCGCCACCGATGTCACGAGGAACATCGAGGTCATCGGGAAGATGCCGAGCAGCGGCACGCCGATGCGCTGGAATGTCTGCGGCTGTCCGTCGAAGGTCCACTTGATGAGCGTCAGCAACAACACCGGCACGCCCATCAGCAGGGCGATGGTGCGCGGATCGTGGCGTAACTGGATCACAACGCGCCGGGCGGTGGCCATGGTTACGCGCGGGCTCATGCTGTTTCCCGGGCGCGGACGAGCGTGAGGAAGGCGTCTTCCAGGTTGTTGGCGCCAGTGCGGGCGCGAAGCTCAGCCGGGGTGTCGTGCGCGATGACTACGCCTTCGCGCATGAGGATGAGGCGGTCGCAGCGGTCTGCTTCCTCCATCACGTGGCTCGAAACAAGCAGCGTCGCGCCGGCTCCAGCGAGGCTGTGGAAGGTGGCCCAGAGCTCTTCCCGGAGGACGGGGTCCTGGCCCACCGTTGGCTCATCGAGGACGAGCAGTTCCGGCCGGCCGAGGAGCGCGGTGGCCAGCGAGAGGCGCGCCTTCTGGCCGCCCGAAAGTTCGCCCCCAAGCGACTGACCGTGTTCGTCCAACCCGACGAGGCGGATCACGCGGCTCACGGCAGCGTGGTCAACGCGCAGCATCGTCGAGAAGTAGCGGAGGTTTTCCCGGACGGTGAGGTCGAGATAGACGGAAGGCGACTGGGTCAGATAGGCAACACGGATCCGGAGCGCCGGCGAACCGGCTCGCTGGCCGAGCACCATGACTTCGCCGTCTCGGACTTTCTGGACGCCCACGATGCTGCGCATGAGGGTGCTCTTGCCGCAGCCGCTCGGCCCGAGAAGTCCCGTGATCCGGCCAGGCGGGATATCGAGGTCGAGCCCGCTCAGCACGGGCCGCTTGCCACGCACGACGGTGAGGCCACGGATGCTGATAGCTGGTCCGGGCATAGGTGCATCCTACGCCGCGCGGGACGTTCGGCCGGGATGCTCGATTGTTGACCTTATCGCTCGACTTTCTCCGGGAGTTCCCATATCCTTACCGCCCCGCCCAAACCCGGGCGAAGCCCCAAACCAATTTCGGAGGACACCGGACATGAGTAACATCGCTGAGCGCGGCTACGCGAAGCCCGAGGTGCTGGTAAGCACCGATTGGGTGGCGGAGCACCTGAAGGACCCGAATATCCGCATCGTCGAATCAAATGAAGACCAGCTCCTCTACCCCTCGGGTCACGTCCCGGGGGCGGTGCAGGTGGACTGGGCCGCGGACTTAAACGACCAGGTCCGGCGCGACTACCTGCAGAAGGCCGGCTTCGACAAGCTGATGAGCAAGATCGGCGCGACGAAGGACACGACCATTGTCTTCTACGGCGACAAGAACAACTGGTGGGCGACCTACGCCTTCTGGGTCTTCCAGCTCTTTGGCCACACCAACGCCAGGGTGATGGATGGCGGCCGGCTAAAGTGGGAGAAGGAAGGCCGCGAGCTGACCAGAAACGTGCCAACCTACGCGACGACGAGCTATTCGGCGCCGACCCGAGACGACACCAGGATCCGGATCTTCCAGGACGAAGTGCTGAAGCGCCTCGCCAGCGGTGCGCCGCTGGTGGACGTGCGCAGCCCGGCCGAGTACAGCGGCGAAAGGACACACATGCCGGAGTACCCGCAGGAAGGTGTGCTCCGTGGCGGGCACATTCCCGGGGCGAAGAGCGTACCCTGGGCGCGAGCGGCGAACCCGGAGGACGGGACGTTCAAGAGTGCCTCGGAACTGAAGGCCATTTACGAGCAGGAGCAGGGCCTGAAGGCAAGCGACGACATCGTGGCCTACTGCCGCATCGGCGAGCGCAGCAGCCACACCTGGTTCGTGCTCACCTACCTGCTGGGCTACCCGAAGGTGCGCAATTACGACGGTTCCTGGACGGAGTGGGGCAACTCGGTCAACGTGCCGGTCGAAAAGTGAGCCGCTAACTTCCCGCCCTCACCCCCCAACCCCCTCTCCCGACTGCGCGGGAGAGGGGGAGCCACGTGCTTCCGTCGCGCCGCACCCTTACGTTGGAAGGCGGTGGCACTGACGATTCAGCGGGACCCCCGCAGCTCCACTTGCTTTCGGCCCGGCGCGCATCGAAGAGGTGATACCGTCCGCGTGATGGACGCGACACTTCGCGCTTTCGTGGACGAACTTTACGAGTTCGGCCGCCAGAACGACGCTACGCACGAGGCTCGCAGCGAACGGATGCTCAACATCACGCCCGATACTGGCGAGCTGCTCCGCAGCCTGGTCATCAACGCCGGCCACCAGCGGGTGCTCGAGCTCGGCACTTCGAACGGTTATTCCACGGTCTGGCTGGCTGATGCCTGCCGGACGACCGGTGGGCGCGCCGTGACAGTGGAGCTCAATCCGGCCAAACATGCGACGGCCGTCGAGAACCTGCGGG
>JBGOVF010000478.1:0-2870 GCA_041477975.1 Tepidiformaceae bacterium | reverse complement strand
GTCCCGCCGACGGGGTAGCGAAGAGCGCAGAGCAGGGAGCAGGGAGCAGGACCTGGAGTCGCGGCCCTCTGTGGCCGCTGATGCGATGCAACACCGGCCAGCTCCCGCGAAGCCTTTCGATGGCGCCCGGCGCCAGCGGCCAGGGACGGCCGCGACTCCGGGTGGCAGGGAGCAGGGAGCAGGGAGCAGGGCGGCGAACGCGCAGAACGCGCATCCGGGCGATTGTTCTTTCACGTTACTACGCGTTCCTACGCGTTGTTTGCGCGTTACGTACGCGTTCCACGTTCGCGGGCACGGCGCCCCCCTCACCCCCAACCCCTCTCCCGCGCCGGGAGAGGGGAGGTATGCGCGGCGCGAAAAAAGCGCACGTTTTGACATCTTCAAGATGTTCGAAGTTGTGCCGGTAGATTCGGGGCGGGAGACAACTTCGAGACAACTTCTGGGTCGGGAAGTTGTTCGTGGGGGCCGGGAAGTTGTTCGCGCGGGACGGCTGGCTCCGCCACAGGACTGAGTGCTGAGGACTGAGGACTGAGGAGTGGGCGTGGCGGGCGGATGGTGGCCATCGTGCGAGGGTGGGGGATGGGGCGGGGGAGCGCCAAGGGCGGGGTGGCGCGCGTCGGCGTGCCTTCGGTGGCTCGCAGATGGACTATCATCTCGCGCTATGACGGCTGATGTAGCGCCCACGTCGCTCGTGGGCGAGGTTCGAGTGCCGTTCGTCGGTCGCGTGCAGGAGCTGGAGGCTCTCCGGCGGGCCCTGGGGCGGGCTCTCCGCGGCCACGGCGGCCTGGTCATGCTCACCGGGGAACCGGGCATCGGCAAGACGCGCACCGCCGAGCAGCTCGCAACCCATGCCCGCGACGGCGGGGCCGATGTGCTCTGGGGCGCCAGTTACGAAGAACGCGGCGCGCCGCCCTACTGGCCCTGGCTTCAAATCGCCCGCTGCTGGGGAGCCGCAAACGACTTCGGGGACATCCGCGAGCGGCTGGGGGCGAATGCCGCAGAACTGGCCAGACTCATCCCGGAACTGATCACCGAGCACGGCTACCCCGCTCCCGCGGTCGCCAGCGAGCCGCAATCGGCGCAGTTTCGCCTGTTCGAAGCGTACGTCGCGTTCGTTCGCGCGATAGCTCAGGACAGCCCGGTTGTCGTCGTCCTGGAAGACCTGCACTGGGCGGACCGGCCGACCCTGGCCCTGCTCGAGCATCTCGCCCGCGAAACTGCCCCGCTTCGCGCGCTCCTCGTCTGCACCTTCCGCGAAGCCGAAGTGGAAGGCGCCCATCCCCTCAACTCCGCGCTCGCCGCGCTCCGCCGCGACCCGGGGTTCGAGACCGTTCAATTGTGCGGCCTTGGCCTGGACGAGGTGGCCGAGTACATCCACGACGCAAGCGGCGTTTCGCCCGCTCTGGAGGCCGCCGCACAGATCCTCGAACGGACCGAAGGCAATCCGTTCTTCCTCGGCGAGGTCGTCGCGCTGCTCTTGCAGAGTGGGCGCTTCACTCCGGAAGCAGTACGCCAGTTGGGGCTTCCCGCCGGAATCCGGCAGGCACTCGGACGCCGGCTGAGGCTGGTCAGCCGGGACGCGCTTGAACTCCTCCAGCTTTGTGCGATAGCCGGCCGCGAGTTCGCCTACGAAACGCTCACGCTTCTTGCCGAACGCGACGATGCCACAACGCTGCAGTTGCTCGAAGAAGGCCTCGCTGCTCGCGTCGTCGAAGAGATGGAGCAGCCGGGGTGGTATCGGTTCACCCACGCGCTGATGCACGAAACAGTGCTCAGCGCGCTCTCCGCCACTCGCCGGATGCGGCTCCACGTCCGCGTGGGTGAGGCGTTGGAGCGCCACTGGGGCGAGCACACCGGCGACAACGCCTCGCGGCTGGCCGAGCACTTTGGCGCTGCCGCCCCAGTGGGCCGTGCCTACGGGGAAAAGGGCCGCTGGTACGCCCGGCTCGCAGGCGACCAGGCCCGGCGCCAGTTCGCCTGGTCCGAGGCGGTGCGCTGGTACGAAGCGGCGCTGGCCGGCCAGGATGACCCGGACCCGGAGCTTTTGGCGGCGCGCTTCAACTCTCAGTTAAACGTGTCCCACTTCTTCGGTGGGGTTCGGACCGTCGATCTCTTCCAACCCACACTGGCGGCCTACCGGGAGCACGGAGACCAGCTCGGGGCCGCCCGGGTGCTCGCGAACATTCCCGATGTCTGGGCCTGGTGGGATGGGATCCCGGAGCTGTTGCGGGACGCCATCCGGGCCGCCGACGGGACCGATGACATCCAGCTCCGGACCACACTCCGACTTAAGCTCGTGGCCGGCCTCGCAGGTTCCGGCGGACGAGAGGCAACGGCAGACATCGCGGAACTTGAGTCCGAGCTGCTTGCGCTCGTATCGGATCAGAGGAACCCGATTCGGGGGCACATCGAGGCGAGCCGCGCGGCCCGTGCCGGCGACCTTCTCAACGCCAGCAGTCTGCTTGAGGAAACGGCGCGGGGCTACCTCGCCGCGAATCGGCCGATCCTCGCTGCATACGTCTTGTCGGATGCGTCGGGACACGCGCTGGCTGGTGGCTTTCTCGCCCGCGCTCAGCGGCTTGCGGAGCTGTTGGATGAGACGAGCACCGCTTATCGCTGGGTCACAGGCAGTGATGGCGCCCTCCAGGCTCGCTTGATGGACACGTTGTTCAAGCGCCCGTCGGAATCATTCACCATTATCGGCGCCGGTGGCCTGCGCTGGCCCCTCTGGTGGGACGTGGTTGCCGGTCGGCCGGACGAGGCCGTCGCGGCTCTGGCGCCGCTTGCGCTCTTCGATTTTCAGTCTCCTGGCGTGACGATCATCGTGGCGGGACACCGGGCCGCTGCTCTCCACCTCGCCGGGCGTGCTT
>JBGOVF010000065.1:0-9129 GCA_041477975.1 Tepidiformaceae bacterium | reverse complement strand
CTGTGGGTGATTTCAGCCATGTCGATGTCCTCGTCTTCTGTAGTTACTTGCGTTCGCCGTAGCTGACGGCCAGGCCGGCGCGCGCATCGGATTGAATGCCGTACTGGGGGATGGGATAGCGCAGGCCGTTCGCCGAAAGCCGCTTCATCCCGGCGATCGTCCGCGGCAGGTACTTTGGCGGCAGCGCCATCAGCAGTTCGTCGTCGAGCACGCCGCCGTAGCGCCGCTCGGCGAAGCAGGGGATGGCCAGGCTCGGCTCGCCCGTCACCAGCGCCCGGCCCCACGAATCGGCGCAGGCCGATTCGCCGACGACGCTCCATTCGAACTTGCGGTAACCGGACCATTGCAGCCCGTTGATGAGGATCATCATCTGGCCCGGCGTGGCGTAGATGAGGCAGACATCGGGAGGGTCGAGCCGGCCGGAAGCGAGAGGAGAAACCGCCATCGCCGTGTACTGCCCGAAGGCCACGACGTCCATCGCCGCCTGGTGCGCGGCCGAGTCTTCGATGGTCTCGAACCAGACGCCCGCCATGTTCTTCCCGGAGAGCCACTGCTCATCGCGCGGATGCAGGCCGATGACCGCGCCGCACTGCGCGCCGACCAGGTCGTCGTTCGTGATGCCGACGGTCCACCCGAGCCGCGCGGCCTGGGCGACGACCTGGTCGGTGGTGTGGATGGCGGTGGGGCGGCGGATCTTGGGGATCGCCTCCATCTCCGCCTTCGTCGCAAACATCTTCATGCCGACGGGCGTGGTCTTCAGGCGTAGCAACTGATTCAGCTCATCGACGAGCTTCGCCCAGTCGTAGGTTTGCGGCGTTTCGAGAAGGATTTCGGAGGGGTCGATCGTTGTCATGTCTGCACTCCATCCGGGGCTATCCGGGCCGAATCCGACTATACCGGGTGGCTCGTGTGTACAGTGGATCACACAGCGGCAATCGCCGGGTGTGATGCACGTCATAGAGGCTTTCGGCGGCAAAGAACAGACTCCGGGCACCGGCAAACAAGCCGGAGTTTCACGGAGGACCAGGCCATGTCTAGCGTCCCTACTTCCACCCCGACCATGCCCGCTGGCAATCGCTTCGGGCGTCATTTCGTTCTGGGTGCGGCCATCGGCGGACTCATGATCGCCGGGGTCGCTACGGCACTCTGGGCGCGCGACAACGGCGACTCCTCGTCGACCCCGCGCGTTGAGAACGCATTCTCGGTCACCGGAGGAGTCGCCACCTCAAGCTTCCGGAACACGCCACCGCCACCGTCGACGGTCTACCTGGTTGGTTCGGAAGAGGAGGCCACCTACCTGCGCGCCGCCATGGCGGATAGTGACTCGATCCGTGCGGCTACGGGGTTGGCTCCGCTGGGCGAGACCGTGGTCGTGGTCAGCTCGGACGCTGACGCCGACATGATCCGCGCGGGGGTCACCGACGCGAGCACGATCCGGCAGATGACGGGCGAGCCATCGTTCGATGAGACGGTGGTTGACCTGCGCGCCGAATGAAACGTAGGCATACGAGGCGACAAGAGGGGCGGCCCCCAATGGGCCGCCCCTCTTCGTGTACGTGCCCGCCGCAATCGACAAGCCCCGGCCAACAATCGACAATCGCCGGACGATGACCACTCCTCCCTCCTCTGTCCTCCCGCCTCCCTCTCAAGGCGAAGACGGCTACCTGACGATTCACGGCCTGCGCCACCATTACATCCGCTGGGGCGACCCGGTGAACGACCCGGTGGTCTTCCTCCACGGGCTGATGAACACGGGCCGCTACTGGGAGCACATTGCTGAGCGCTTCACGGACCGCTATTCGGTATACGCGCCCGACCTGCGCGGCCACGGCGAAAGCGAACACGCGCCCGGCGGCTACCTGGTCTGGGCGTTCGCGATGGACCTGCGGGGCTTCGTGGAAGAGATGGACTTCGAGGCGTTCGACCTGGTGGCTCACAGCATCGGAAGCCGCGTGGCGATGGCCTACGCCCGCGACCACAGCCACCGCCTGAAGCACCTGGTGCTGGCGGACATGGGCCCCCAGATGGCAGAGACCGGCGCGCGCGGAATCCGTCGCAGCACGGAGGAGGCGCGCAGGCAGCCGGGCTTCACGGCAGAGGCCGAGGCGCTTGAGTACTACGCAGGGCTCTATCCCGGGCGCTCGAAGGAGTTCCTGCAGCGCCAGATCGGCGCCTCGCTGCTACTTGACGAGGAGAGCGGCAACCTGGTCTTCCGTTTCGACCCGGCGATCCACGAAGCGACCGGTCGTGGCGCGATCGCGGAAATTCCGTACCTGTGGGAGAGCCTGGAGCACATCAAGTGCCCAACGCTGGTGATCCGGGCCGAGAAGAGCAAGGTGCTCTCACCGGAGATTGCCGCGCAGATGGTGGAGCGCCTGCCGAACGGCCGATACGTCGAAATCGCCTCGGCGGGCCACCAGGTGCCGCTGCACCAGCCGGAAGCCTTTAGCGACGCGGTGCGCGCCTTCCTCGCCGAATAGGCACTCAATGCGCATTCTCCGGCTGACGAACAGCGACGACCTCCGGCCAGTCGCCTACGAGAATGAGCGAGCGCACCGCATCGTCGAGCGCGCCTTTGAGGCGGAGACCGGCGAACACGTCGAGACGGTGCTCCGCGCCATCTGGCCCACTCCGGAGTTGCCGGACCTGATCGAGGAATGGATCGAGCGGTTCGAACCGGATGCGGTCTTCATGAAGGTTTCCGCGTACTGGTTCACCTACGAATCGGTGCCCTTGAAGGTGCAACGCAGCCATTTGGGCCCGCTCGGGCGCGGGGTGGCGCGGGCGGGCTTCAGGACGGCCGAGAGTCCTA
Source organism: Tepidiformaceae bacterium (assembly GCA_041477975.1). Classification (GTDB taxonomy): domain Bacteria; phylum Chloroflexota; class Dehalococcoidia; order Tepidiformales; family Tepidiformaceae; genus JBGOVF01. The sequence continues at coordinate 6,317 of JBGOVF010000065.1, read as the reverse complement.
TCGGCGAGACCTCGTTCTTCCACGCGGCGCGTCGTTTTTCCCGGCGGGTCGTGGGCTCGGCGGTCTATTTCACCCCGGAGCAGGTCATCGACTGCGCTTCGGCCTGCCTGCGCCGGATCGCACAGGCGGAACAGGCCCTGGTGCTCGTGCGCGGCCCGATCATTTCGGAGGCCGGCGGCGTGACCGCGAGGGTGGAACGCCGCGCCGAGCTCCGCCGGCGGCAGGTGCACGAAGCTCTTCGAGCGCTCTGCGCAGAGCTCCGGATTCATTACACCGGCTGCTCGGAAGCTCCTTCGTTTCGAGAGTCGGCCCGCTACCGTGGCCCGGACCGGATGCACCTCAACGCGGACGGGCACCGCTGGGTTGGCGAAGAGGAATCGCGGGCCTTGCTCGCCGCCTGGCGCCGCCTGCACGGCGCCGACGAGCCGCTTTACCTGGAGAGCGAAGCGCTCACGTAGCGTTCAGTCACCCTTCCAGCTCACGCCCGAATACTCGTCCGGTTCGAGCCAGTTGCGGTAGAGGCGCCGCGACGGAGCGGGTCTTCAGGGCAGTGAAGACGGTGTCCGGCACTTTGCGCTCGGCGCGCGGAGGTGCTTCCCTAACCGTCGTGTCTGAACGTGCGGCCGATGCACCGGAACAGGTTGGGGAAGCGGGGTACGTTTCGCCGTACCCGTATCTCGACCGACTGCAGGAAAAGATGGAGGAGCGGCTGGCGCACCGCGTGCCGGCGGCGGGCCGGTTCTGCGGGTTCTGTTACGCACGCCTGCGCCCGGAGGACTCGGTTTGCCCGTTCTGCACGACGGCTACGGCCGCGCGGCCCAGCGTGCCGGAGATTCCGCAGGACATTCTGCGCCTCTACCAGGTCAAACAGAAGACCGAGGCACGCTGGGTGCACGGCGGGGCCTTCTTCGGGCTGATCGTCGCATGCATCCTGTTCGTGGTGCTGGAGCTGTGGGGGCCGGGCCCGCTTGGGCACCCGGCGGTCGGGTTTGTGGTCCTCATTGGCGGCGGCTACCTCATGGCGCAGTTCTTCGGGGTGTTCCTGGGGGCGCAGATCGGCTACCGCAAGGCGGCGCGCAAGCGCGACGCGCTCTGGGCGGCGTTCCTGGCGAAGCGGGATGGGGCTGCGAGCTAAGCGGGCACCGGGCTGTGCGCCATGAACAGGTCGTAGACCCGTCCCGCGCCACGCACCACGCGGTCGACATCCTCTTCGAGGAGCAGGCGAGCGCGGACCAGCCGTTCCGACTCGGTGCGCACGCGGGCGCAGTAGTCATCGCGGTCGCGGTAGCGCTCTTCGATGGACTTGCGCGGGTCGCCGGTACGGGCGCGGCCGGCCGCGGTCGCCGGGAAGGGGAAGGTGGCGCCCATCATGTCGGCGACCTGGCCCTCACCGCCGGTCTCGGGATGGCGTGGGTTCCAGCCGGCGTAGGTCGCGAGCGGCACGGCAAGTTCGGGCATGCGAATGCCGGCGATTTCGTTCAGATCCTCATCGAGGCCGGAAACGGCGTACGGGTAGTTGCCGTCTCCGTCGAAGCGGTCGAGTTCGGGCAGGTGGACCGGGACGTTGGCGCCGGGGATCCTACGGAAGCGTTCGACCAGCGCCTCACGCGGCACGAGCTCCGCGCGGGCGATGGTCGGGACCTTCGAATCCGGCGGGGCCACGCCTTCGGCGGCCCAGCGCTCCAGGTTCGCGAGCACGGCGCGGTTGAGCGGCGTGTAGTTGAGCATGTTGATCGGGTTCGCCAGGCGCTGCTCGGGCGTGAGCGGAGAGCGGTCCATGAGGGACGGCGGGCCGGATCCGTGCTGGCAGCCCGCGAAGGCGTAGACGCGCATATCGTCCGGCAACGCGAGGTCGGCGCCGGCGTCGAGGTCGGCGTGGATGAGCGCGCCGTGCGAGCGCCAGTACTCGTTCGCCGTATTCACCTCGAAGACTTTGGGCATGCCGCCGCGCCGCCTCTGGAGGTCGTGGAGGCCCTTCGATTCGCCTCCGCTGGGGATGGCCGCGAACGGCGGTTGGTGACCGGGGCCGATGACGTACTGCGCGGAAGGCTGGGCGCCGCGGAAGTTGAATTCGCCCCGGCGGGCGCCGGCCACCTGCGGGTAGATAGCATCGAAGACCTGGCGGCCCGATTCGTCGAGGTTGAGCCCGCAGCGCAGAAATTCGCGCAGGAAGCGGCCAGTTTGTGAAACGCCGTGGGCGAAGGCGTGGGTGACTTCGCCAGCGCAGGGGTTGCCAGCTTCGGCGCTCCCGTAGCGCAGGAACGCGCTGGCATCGCGGATGGCGAGCAGGCCCGTGCCTGCGACGGGACAGCGGTTGGTGCGATAAACCAGCTCGTAGATCCGCCCGGCTTCGAAGCCGCCGTCGAGTGTGACCCACTCGGCGTCGGGCGTTTCGGCGGCGCCCGCGTTGCGGGCGAAACGCCAGCGTTCGCGCGCGATGGTGGTCTTCGGCCCGCCGGGGAGGTCTCTCACCGTCATCACGGCTCCGGGGTCGCGAAGATTGGCTGCCGGGTAAGGCTGGTGCATCCGCTCGGAATTGAACGGGGGGTGAGTCGGCCAGTGGCCGAGGTGCTGGCTCGCGACGTGCGTCAGGGGCTGGAACTGGACGGTGACGTTCGTCTCGGCAGGCTGGCCGTTGGCATCCAGGGCGAGCGGCGCCAACAGCCCGAGCGCGCCGGGCCGGCGAATGACATCCCACTGCCAGCCGCACAGCGCTACCATCCAGCCGTGGCGGAGGAGGAAGCCATCGCCCGGCTCGATGCGGTCGGTGTAGGCCGGCACGAAGCCCGGCGGCGGGTGGCTGAATGGTACGAGGGCGGTTCGTCCGCGGTTCACTACGGAGCAGAGGAGGTGGCCGCTTCCGCGCGCCGGGTTCGCCGGGCGGAGGACGATGATGTCAGCCGCGAAGCGCACGAGGCTGTCGGGGCCGCGTTCGGCGCAGTCGAGGTCGGCAATGCCGGCGTTCAGCTCGTGCGTTGGGTCGACGGCGAAATGGAGGATGGCATCGATACGTTCGTACCGGCCGGTTTCGCCGAATTCGGCGCCGTCATCGAACGGGCGGCGGGAGACGATTTCGATGCGTTCGACGGACACGGCGGCAGTGTAGCCATCGCGGCGTGCATTGTCAGGCGCCCCGCGGGTTCCCCGTTCGCCGTTCCCTGCTACGCTCGATAGGAGCGGTTGAACGAGATACCCGAAACCTTCCCATGCTGTATACGGAAAACCTCACCAAATCGTTTGGCGCTGTCGATGTGCTCTCCGGACTCACCTTCGTTGTGGGCGATGGGGAGCACGTCGGCCTCGTCGGCCCGAACGGTGGCGGCAAGTCGACCATCCTCCGGCTGATCGCGGGCGATTACAAGGCAGATGAAGGCTCGGCGGGCTATCGCGGGACGTCGCTCGGCTATCTGCGCCAGGAGGCGGGCCTCGGCGATCGAAACACGCTGCTGGACGAACTCTGGCTGGCGTTTCCCGAAGCCCACGCGATCGAGATCGAACTCGAGCAGGTGGCCGGACAGATCGAACGTGGCGAGGGCGACCTCGATGCGCTGATCGAACGCCAGGCGGCACTCTTCGACCAGTTCGATGCCCACGACGGCTACCGGATCGAGGCGCGCATCGGCCGGGTGCTTGATGGGCTTGGATTCGCTCCAACCGATGCGCGCAGGCTCTGCGGCGCATTCTCGGGCGGCTGGCAGATGCGCATCGCCCTGGCGAAGGTGCTCGTGCGGCGGCCAGAAAATGTTCTGCTCGACGAGCCGACCAACCACCTGGACGCGAAAACCCGCCTCTGGCTGGCCGAAGAGCTAAAAGAGTGGGACGCCTCCGTTCTGATCGTCACACACGACGCCGACCTCCTGGACCGCGTGGCGACGCGCATCCTCGACCTGCGCCAGAAGGCGGTCGAGAGCTATGCGGGCAACTACACCGCCTACCAGCGGCAGAAAGCCGACCGCCTGCAGGCGCAGGACCAGGCGGCAGCCCGCCAGGAACGCCAGCTGGAGAAGCAGGAACGGTTCATCGAGCGGTTCCGGAGCAAGGCGACAAAGGCAACCGCGGTCCAGAGCCGGGAGAAGGCGATTGCGAAGATCGACCGAATCGAACGCACGCAAAAGGAAGCCGAGGTGCACTTCGAACTGACGTCGCACGGGCGCACCGAACGCGACGTGCTCCAGCTCAAGCTCATCGGCCACGCCTACGGCGACCACCTCGTGCTGCTGGACGTGAACCTGCACGTTGAACGCGGGCAGAAGGTCGCGTTCATCGGCCCGAACGGCAGCGGCAAATCAACGTTATTGCGCATTGCGGCCGGGCTGCTGGCGCCGACGGAAGGTGTGGTCGAGTGGGCGGAACGCGCCCGCCCCGGTTACTACGACCAGCACCAGGACGAAGCCCTCGACCGCGACCGGACGGTGATCGAGGAAGTGCGCTCCGTCGCGGGCGGCGCCCCGGACGTGAAGCTGCGGACGGTGCTCGGACAGTTCCTGTTCAAGGGCGACGACGTGTTCAAGCCGATCCGGGTCCTCTCCGGAGGCGAGCGAAGCCGCGTTGCGCTGGCCAAGTTCCTTATCCAGCCGACGAACGTACTCCTCCTGGACGAACCGACAAACCACCTGGACAAAACGACACGGCGCAAGCTGATCGAGGCGCTGCAGGGCTACGAGGGCACGATCGTCTGCGCCAGCCACGACCCGGCCATCGTCGAAGGCGTGGCCACGCACGTGTACGAAGTGAAGGACACGGCCGTGCGGGAGCTGATCGAGCGGCGGAGGTCGGTGGAGGCCGAGTAGGATCGGGACAAGCTCGGGCGGTGCGATGAAGACGACGCTCCACTTCGACCAACAAGTGCTCCGGAAACGACCGTATCTTTCGCAGGAGATGTGCGAGGCGGTGGTGGGCTCGCCGGAGCATTCCCAACGGCAACCCGATGGCCGTGTGCGATACTGGGGGCGGCCACCGGAACTCGCCGGCCGATGGCTCCGGGTTGTCACGCTGTCCGATCGGCAGACCTTACACAACGCATTCCCAGACCGGCGCTTCGTACCTCCACAGCAGAACTCACCATGAAGATTCACTACTATCCGGAAACCGATTCGCTTTACATCGACCTCAACTCTGAGCCAGGGGTGGATGCGGTCGAGATCGCGGATGGGTTGGTCGCTGACCTCGATGACCGCGGCCACGTCGTCGGCATTGACATCGACAACGCCTCGCTGAGGCTGGATTTGAGCGCGGTCGAGACGTTTTCCTTGCCCGCGCCGCAGGCGCGCCCGGCCTGAGCCCCCCGCTTCTCGACCACGCGCAATCACTGCCTCGCTTCTGATTCCGGGCCCGCCCGCCATTCGCGCGGCTCTGGTAGGACGAGGATGCAGACCACGGCGACGGCGTTCATCACCACGCCCAGCAGGATGGGCAGCGTGTAGCTGTCGCGGGCGTCGTAAATGGCGCCGGCGAGGATCGGCCCGATGAGCGCGCCGACGCCGGCGGCCGTGTAGAGCAGGCCGATAATCGCCCCGACGCTCCGCTGGCCGAAGTAGTCGGTGGTGAGGGCGGGGACGAGCGCGACGAATCCGCCGTACGCCGCGCCGAACGCGAGTGCGAAGAGCGTCAGCGACCAGGTTTCGGTGGCGCCGAGCCACGCCAAGAGTGAGAGGCCCATCCCGGCGAACGTGCCAGCGAGAGCGATCCGCCGACCGATGCGGTCGGCCGAGCCGCCGAGGCCCAGCCGGCCGGCCGTGCTGCCAACGCCGATGAGGCCGACGAGGAGGGCGCCGAATCCTCCGGAGAAGCCGTGGTCGCGGGCGTAGGGGGCGAGGTGCGCGAAGGGGATGAAGAGCCCCAGGCTGGTGGCGAAGCTCGCGCTGTAGAGCAGCCAGTACGGCCGCGAGCGGAGGGCCTGGCGCACATTCAGCCCGGCCACCGGCATTCGCGGCCCGTCGCCAGAATGAGCGGCGCCATCAGGGAGCAGGCCGCGCCGTTCGGGCGAGTGCTCCATGAGCAGCGCGGCGGGCACGCCAACGAGCACTGCGATAGCCGCGAGCAGGACATAGCTCGTCCGCCAGCCCCACCAGTCGATGCCGCCGGCCGCGAGCAGCGGCACGACCAGCGTGCCCGCGCCGATGCCGGCGACAGCCAGCCCCGAAGCGAAGCCCCGCCTGAGCGCGAACCAGCGTTGCACCGTCCCCACGCAGGGCACGTAGGTCATCCCCACGCCCACGCCGACGCAGAGGCTGTAGGTCAGGTAGACCTGCCAGAGGGCCTGGGCTGCGCTGGCAAGGAGCAGACCAAGCGCGATAAGCAGCACACCCCCGAGGATG
>JBGOVF010000263.1:0-4279 GCA_041477975.1 Tepidiformaceae bacterium | reverse complement strand
GATCGAGGCGGCCGGGTAGCACCCGGGATTCGCCACCAGCCGCGCGCCGCGAATCCGATCGCGGTGCAACTCCGGCAGGCCGTAAACGGCTTCATCGACCAGGTCCGGCGCGGGGTGAGGCTGTCCGAACCATTCCTCGAACGCGCCCGGCTCCTTGAGCCGGAAATCAGCCGCGATGTCGATCACCTTCACGCCCGCGCGTACGAACGGCGCGCAGGCCTCCGCGCTCGCGGCTGTGGGCATGGCCGAGAAAACGACATCCACGTCCGATTCAATTTCAGCGGTAATCGGCATGTCGCCGTAGACCGCGAGATGCGGGAACGCCTCTCCCAGCCGTTGGCCTGCGAGCGAACGCCCGGTGATCGACGTGACGCGTACTTCCGGGTGGTTCCAGAGGAGGCGCGCCGCCTCCATACCGGCATACCCGGTGACGTTGATGATGCCTACACGGTATGTCACGCAGGAATTGTGCCGCCTTCGGCTGCGTGGGGCCACCTTTGTGTGAAGAAGCCCACTGATCGTGACGTACCTATCGGGTAGAGTGATAGTTCATGCCTGACCTCGATTTGCGGTTCGTTGGGACCGGCAATGCCTTCGCGCCCAATGGACTGTGCTGGAACGGCTTTCTCGTGGGCGGACGCTACCTGTTCGAAGCACCGCCCCAGGCCCTGATGTCGCTGAACGCCATGGGCGTCGACCCCAATGAGGTCGAGGCCGTTGTCCTCAGCCACCACCACGGCGATCACTTTCTCGGGCTCCCGTTTCTCCTCCTTCACTGGAAGTACCAGGGGCGCAAGACACCCGTGACCATCGCCGGCCCGCGCGGCACGGAAGCGCTCACGCGTGACATTGGCGAAAAGGTCTACCCCGGTCTGTTCGAAACGACCTTCGATGTGCAGTGGCTCGAAGCGGAGCCCGGCAAGCGCTTCACAATCGGCGAACTGGAGATAGAGCCGGTTGGCGTGAAGCACGACACGCGTCTTGCGGCGAGTCTCGGCTTCGCCGCCGCCCTCCACGGCCGCCGCTTCGCCTATACCGGCGACACCGCCTATTGCGACGCCGTGGCCGACCTCGCCCGGGGCAGCGAAGTGCTCGTGAGCGAATGCGCTTCCAAAGCCGACACCATCGACATCCACATGAACCTGCGCGACGACATCCCCAGGGTCCGCGCCGCGCTCCGGCCCGAGTCCCACCTGCTCTTGACCCATGTCGGCCCCGGCGTGGAAACCAACGGCCTCCTCCACACCTCGGTCGCTCGCGACTTCGAGACCTACCGCTTCTAAACAGCCCGTGCGTTTCTCAGTCTTCGTCTCGGCCGCTAGAATCGGCGAGCGAAGGAGTTGGCATGGCACATCCGCTACGAAGCGCATCCGCGATCACCGGGCTCGGCATGACCCCCATGGGGCGCATCCGCAAGTCAACGATGGAACTGGCGGCTGACGCGGTCCGCACGGCGATCGCCGATGCCGGCCTGCAGAAGGACCAGCTTGACGGCCTCCTGATTAACGCCGGGATCACGGGAAACACCGGCGGTGGCTTGACCCTCGGCCTGCAGAACTACCTGGGCCTCCGGAACCTCCGGCTGCTGAATCACATGAACGCCGCCGGCTCCACCGCCGCCCAAATGGTGCAATACGCCACGCTCGCCATTAACGCCGGCATGGCGAACCACGTCGTCTGCGTTTTCGCCGATGCACCGCTTAAGGACGGTTCGACTTCGGGCGCAGCCTACGGCGGGGCCGCCCGCAACCCCGGCCGGCCGCGAGGCATGGCCGGCCTCTACGCCGCCGCCGGGTACTTCGGCGCCAACACGCCCTACGCACTGGCCACACGCCGTCACATGGCGCTATACGGCACGACGCAAGATCAGCTTGGCGCCATCGCCGTCGCCCAGCGCTCGTGGGCCGTTAACAACCCGCAGGCCCAGATGCGCGACCCGATGACCCTCGACGACTACCACCGCTCCCGCTGGATCATCGAGCCCCTGCACCTGCTCGATTGCTGCCTTGTCTCCAATGGCGCCGTCGCCGTCATCGTCAGCTCCGCCGAAGCCGCAAAGAACATGCCGCAGCCGCCCGTCTATGTCTGGGGCATGGGCCAGGGCCACCCCGGCGACCCCGGCCGCACGGGCAGCGATTGGGAAACCGAGACCGGCGGGAAAATCGCCGCGAAGACGGCCTATGCGATGGCGGGCGTGGGACCCGGCGACATCAATGTCTGCGAACTCTACGACTGCTATACGTACACGGTGCTCGTCACACTGGAGGACTACGGCTTCTGCAAGAAGGGCGAAGGCGGCGCCTTCGTCGAGGACGGCAAGCTCGGTCCCGGCGGCTCCCTGCCAACCAATACGGGCGGAGGTGAGCTTTCGGCCTACTACATGTGGGGTATGACGCCGCTAAGCGAGGCGATCATCCAGGGCCGCGGCGCGGGCGGTGGGCGGCAGGCCCCGAAGAACGACGTCATCCTCTGCACCGGCAACGGCGGCAGCCTCAGCTACCACGCGGCGCTGATCCTCAGCCCGCACGCGAATTGAGGCGATGATGACCCAGGAATCCACCATCCCCCGCCCCCTCCCCGAAGCCGACGACGCATCGAAGCCGTTCTTCGATGGCGCGATGGCCGGCCACCTGATGCTCATGAAGTGCAACGCCTGCGGCGCCGTCCGCCTTCCATCCCGCCAGCATTGCGACCGCTGCCTGTCATCGGATTCCGCCTGGTTCCAGGCGTCCGGCCGCGGCACGGTGCGCACCTTCGGGGTAATGCACCAGCGCTATCACCCGGGCTTCGAACTGCCGTACAACGTCAGCATCGTGGAGCTCGAAGAAGGGCCGCGGATCACCACCAACATCGTCGGCATTGCCAACGACCAGATCCGTGTCGGCATGGCGGTGGTCGTCGACTGGGAACGCCACAGCGATGTCGCTTTGCCCAAATTCCGTCCGGCCTGACTCGCACCGGCCCCATTGGACACGTTATGACGAGCCGTGTCCTTGATACTTGACGGCCCGTTATGATGTCGGCAGCGGGTCGGGTGGCAGATGGACGAGTCCCCGTTTTCAGTGACGCTCTGGGCGACTGATGTGTTCGCCCTCGCCGACTTTCTGCACGCTGTGGCCGGGGCCACGTTCGAACAGCGCCACCCCGGTTTCGCTCTCCTCCGCACCGGGCCGGTGACGCTGATGGTGCACGCGGACGAGGGCTATCGCGGTCACCCCTGGTACGAGGCGTTGGCGCGCGAAGGCGTCGCCCGAGGCATCGGCGCAGAGCTCCGCTTCCGCGTGGAAGACGTCGATGCGGCGTTCAGCGCGGCGAGGGCGTTGCGAGCATTGGCGATCGCACCGCCCTACGAAGCAGAGGGCGCGCGCGAGTGCATAGTCATGGGGCCCGACAGCTACCTGTTCTCCCTCTGGCAGCCCGTCGCAACCCCGAACTCCGCCTGATCCCGGACTATTGACCCCACCGAGACCGTCCGATGTGTATATTGTGAAAGTAAACACAATCACAAGGAGGTCGCTATGTTCTACGACCCCGAGGCTCTGAGAGGCCTGGCTACCATTGGTGAGCCCACCGCCGAACAGCGTTTCCGCGCTGAGTACTACGAAACACGCGGCGACGACGCCCAGTCTGACGACACTGAAGCCGACACCGTAGCGAACCCACGCCTCTTGCGAGCGCAGCTCTTCGCCCGAGTACGAAACATCTTCTGAGCCGCTACCAGGCGGTCCAGCCGCCATCGACCAGGAGTGTGTGGCCGGTGACGTAATCGCTGGCCGCGCTGGCAAGAAAGATCACTGCGCCTGCCAGTTCGTGCGGCTGCCCCCAGCGCCGCATCGGCGTCCGTTCGGTGATGAAGTCATGCCGCACCGGGTCGTCGAAGAGCGGCCGCGTTAGTTCGGTCTCGAAGTACGTTGGCGCGAGTGCGTTCACCTGCACGCCCGCCTCCGCCCATTCGAGCGCCATGACTTTCGTTAGCTGTTCGATTGCGCCTTTCGAACTCGCGTACGCGGCCTGCGAAGCGAGCGCGACGCGCCCCATGATGCTCGAAATGTTGATCACCTTGCCCGAACCCTGGGCGACGAGGCGCCGCCCGGCCGCGCGCCCACAGAGGAAGTAGCCTTCCAGGTTCGTCGAGAGCACACTCCGGTACTCCTCAATCGAAAGTTCCAGCACGGGCTTCCGGATGTTTATCCCGGCGTTGTTGACGAGGATGTCGATGCGCCCGAGTCGGCTCACCGTCTCGGTGACCAGGCGCTCGCTCTGGCCCTCATCGGTGCAG
>JBGOVF010000316.1:0-3792 GCA_041477975.1 Tepidiformaceae bacterium | reverse complement strand
CCCGTCTGGCTGCTGGATGAGCCCACCCGCGGGGCGGACGGTGCATCGAAGGCGTGGCTCGCGGCGCGCCTTCAGCAGCATGCTCGCGGTGGCGGCGCCGCCATCGTCGCCACGCACGACATCGAGTCGGCCGCCCGTTTCGCCACCCGTGTAATCGCGCTCAAAGACGGCCTGATCGGGTTCGACCTCCCGGCATACGAAGCGTTCGGCCACGACGGCCCCATGCCGACGCAAGTGGCACAGCTCGTTCCCGGCGCCCTCACACCTGATGAGGTCAACCGGCGATGACCAGCGAAGAACTCCCGGCCGTAACTGTTCGTGCCGCCACAGCCTTCGCCATCGCACTCTGGCTTGCCTGCGCCTTCGGCGTCCGGCTGGCCCGCGCGGACGGCGGCGAAGCCGGGCTCGTCATCCAAAACGGCGACGTCGTGACTACCTACTGCGTCGCCTTCAGCGGCGACGGGATCACGGGCGACCAACTGCTGCAGAAAACAGGCGTCTCCGTCGGCACCGGAGGTGCACAGAGCGGCCGAACCGTCTGCTCGATCAACCAGACGGGCTGCTTCAACGTGAACCCGAACGATTTCAACAGTTGCTTTTGCCAGTGCGCGGGCGGTCCCACCTGCACCTACTGGGCCTATTTCACGCGCCCCTACGGCAAAAACTGGGCCTACTCGTCGCTCGCGTTCAACCTGGTGAAAGCGAAGGACGGCGACGTCCAGGGCTGGAAGTGGGGCGCCGGTGGCCCCAGCAGCGCCCCTGCCCCAAAGGACGTGACGTTCGAGCAGATCTGCGGCCACGCCCCCCAGGGCGGGGTAGCGCCGACGGTCGCTCTGCCGCCTGCCACCGCGCCGCCCGCCGGCCCGAGCCCGGGCGGTACTGCCCCTGTGGTCGCTTCCACCACCGCACCCGCGTCCAGCAGCGCCACCGCCACCGGCACGCCCACGACGCCGGGCCAAACGGCCACCGCTTCGCCCGCACCCAACGTCACCCTCGTTCCTCCTGGCGCCAGCGCCACGCCGGGAGTCCCGAGCGTCGGCGCTTCGGATGACTCGGCCGGCGGCAACGGTCGTCAGCTCCTCGCCTTCGGCGTGGTAGTCGCGGGGCTGACCGTCGCCATCGGCATGGCCCTGACCTGGAGGCGCCGCCGTGGCCTCTAACGCGACAACAATGCCGCGCCCGTCCCTCAGCCTCCGGCGCTGGCTGGCGCCCGGCGCCGTGACCTTCGTGGCGCTGAACTTGCTCGGCCTGTTCGCCTACCTCAACCCGTTCCTTGCGCCCGGCGCCACGCACGAAGGCTCGGCCTTGTTCGCGCACAACACCGATGCGCCCCTCGTCTTTGCGGGCATCGCGGCGCTCTGCCTGCTCCTCATCGTTGCCGACCTCACCGGCGGCGGGCTCAACAGCAAGTCATTGGCGGCGCTGGGAGTGCTGGCCGCCCTCGCCGCCGTCCTGCGCACGATCACGCTGCCTGCCGGCGCGAACCTCTACTTCTTCCTCGTCATCCTCGGCGGCTACGCCTTCGGCTACCGGATGGGCTTCCTGCTCGGCGCGCTCTCGTTCTTCCTGAGCGCCGTCGTCACCGGCGGGATCGGCCCGTGGCTGCCCTTCCAGATGTTCGCCAGCGCCTGGATGGGCCTCAGCGCCGGCGCCCTCCGCCCTCTCGCCCTGCGCGTGGGTGTCCATGGCCGCAGCGAAGTCGTGCTTGTCGTGGCCTTCGGCATCGCCTGGGGCATCATCTTCGGGGCGATCACGAACCTCTGGGCCTGGCCGTTCCTCGCCGCTGGGCCGGACGTGGCCTACGAGCCCGGCCTCGGCCCGCAGGAGGCGCTCCGCCGTTACTGGAACTACTACCTGCTCACGAGCTTCGGCTGGGACCTGCTCCGGAGCGTCTGCAACGCACTCCTCCTCGCGGTCCTCGGCGGACCGTTGCTCCGCGCGCTCCTCCGCTTCCGGCAGCGCTTCACCTTCGAAATCGGGGAGTGAGGGGCATCAGACGCCCATGGTGCGAACACCGAGTGCATAGACGAGCGCTTCCCGGACTTCGCTCATGCGGACGGCGGACAGGGTTGTGACCAGCGCCCCGAGTCGGCTTCGCCCGACAGTCTGGATGTTGTCGAGCGAAGCCACGCACTCCTCGGGGACGCCATCTTCGGGGAGGAGGTGAACTTCCGAAGGGATCTGCCGGATCGTCGATGTCAAGGGCGCGACGGTAACGTTCGTCAGGAATGAGAGCGCGCTGGTGCGGGTCAACACGAGAACCGGACGAGTGCGGTTCGGCGGAGGGAAGCTGCACCAGTGAATGTCGCCCTGCTCCATCAATCCGGCCATGCCTGAACCGAAGACCAGACCTCCGCCTCTTCTTCGGTTTGAGGCAGGCGACGGTAGCCCGCGGCGTCCTGACGTTCGAGTTCGCGTTGTTGATGCCGCTTGAGGGCGCCAGCAATGGCCGCCTCAATGAAGGCACCCGTCGATGTCCTTAGCCCGGCCGCGGCTTGTTCTACCTGTTCGAGAAGCGGAGCGTCGATCTCCACCGTGCGTGTCTGGCCCATCGGACGAATGATAGCATCGCCGCCGCGAAGCCTATTCCCCCAAAGCCGCGAGCCGCCGCAGCTCCGCCCGGTGGTCCGGGTGGGCGATGCTGATCAGCTCGGCCGCCCGATCGCGGTCGCTCTTCCCGAACAGGCTGGCGATCCCGTACTCCGTGACGACGTAATCGGCGAACTGGCGCGGCACGGTTACAACCGTGCCCGGCGCGTGCTGCGCGACGATCCGCGTAATCTCGCCATCCTTCGCCGCGGCCGGCAACACGCTGATGCTGCGACCGCCCTTCGAAAGCATCGCGCCGATGGCGAACTCCAACTGCCCGCCCGGCCCGCTCCACATGTCGGCCCCGATCGACTCCGAGGCGACCTGGCCGGTGAGGTCCACGGCCATCGCGTTGTTGATCGCCACCATGTTGTCGTGCGAGGCGATGACCTGGATGTCGTTCGTGTACTCCACGTCGTACACCTCGTAGACCGGGTTCTCGTGGATGAACTCGACCTCCTCCGGCGTCGAGGCGATGAGTGCGGTGGCCACGAACTTGCCGCGGTGGCGCGTCTTCTGGGAGCCCGTGAACACCCCGTTCTGGACCAACTGGTTCATCCCCGGGATCGAGATCTCGGAGTGCACGCCCAACTCCTCCTTGCCCTCCACCGCGCCCGCGACGATCAGCAGGGCGGTCGTCATACCCGTGCCGATCTGGATGGTGTCGCCGTCGCGGATGAGTTCGCGGACGTGCGCGGCAATCGCCAGCGGCGACTGCGGCATCGTCGTGCGCCGGCCGGGGATCGCGGGCATTTCGCCGCCCTCGACGAACGCGTCGATTTCGGAGACATGAATCTGGTTCGCCCCGCCCGTGCGCGGGTAACCGGGGAACACCTCGGCGAGCACGGTCCGCGCGTGCCGGGCATAGCCAGCCTTGTTCCACATACTGATGCCGAAACCGCAGAACCCGAACCGGTCCGGCGCCGAGACCGAGATGAGCGCCACGTCATTTGCGTAGCGGCCGCCTTCCCGCTCGTCATCCGCCTTGAACCGGCGGCTGAACGGGATGCTCACGAAATCCGCACGGTGGTCCAGCACCGCCTGCCGGGCAACCACCGTATTGAATATCTCGATGTGCGGCCGGAACGCCGGGTGCCCGGGTTCGAACCAGCCGGGGTCGACGAACGGCGCGCACGTCACGATGTCGATGTCGTGCAGTTCGTCCCGCCGGTCCCAGATCGCCTGGCAGAGATTCGGCGTGAT
>JBGOVF010000505.1:0-2717 GCA_041477975.1 Tepidiformaceae bacterium | reverse complement strand
GCATGCGGGAAGTCTAGCAGTCGGGAGTCCCGGCAGCCTGCCCGTTGACGGAACGCGCCGTATACTCGGCGCAGATGGTGGCAGGAGGCGCAGTGTGAGCGAAACGGCGACATACCGGACCGAACTCACCTCCAGGCTCCGAGCCGCTACCGATGACTTTGCCTGGGCCGGCCGCGGTCTTAGCGGTGAACAGGCAGCCTACAAGCCCTCCAATTCCGAATGGTCGATCCACGAGCACATGTCTCACGTCCGCGACATGGAGCGCGAGGTATACCTCCCGCTACTACGCTGGGCGACCATCCCGGAGATGCTCGACCCGCTCGACTACAACCGTCGCGACTGGCACGAACGCCGCTACGAGGAATCGGAGCCGCTCGCGGCCATCAGCGCCGATATTCTGCGAATTCGGGACGAAGAGCTGGCCATATTCCGCGAGATGTCAGACCTCACGTGGACGCGCTACCGGACGGATACCCGCTGGGGCCCGCTCACGTGCCAATGGATCGCCGAGCTGATGTACCGGCACGCACTGGACCACCTGCAGGGGCTGATGGGGCTGCGCCAGGACCTCAACCTGGCTGCGCTGCAACCGCCTCCGCTGGTGGTGGGCGGGTACATCGGCGGGAAGGCCTGAGCGTGGCTCTCCGCAGCATCGTCGCGATCCCGGTTAGTGGCGCCGGCGTAGATGAGGCGCTCGCTTCGGCGGCCGATGGCCTTCTTCTGACGCTCGCTGACGATTCGCGGCCGGTCGGAGCTCTTCGGCTGGAAGCGGCGGCGGCACTTCCGCGCATTTCGGAGGCGGGAAAGTCGGGCATGGTCATCGTCAACCATCCCCGTACGCAGCTCCTGCGAGACGACCTCGATGCGATCGTCGGTCCGCAGCTCAAGGCCGTGATCCTGCCGCACGCTCTCGAACCGCAGGACGTGCGGGACATGGCAGTGCTGCTGCGCGAGTTCGAACTGAACCGCGGGATCGAGCCCGGCGACATTGCGGTGTTCCCGATGATCGATACGGCTCGCGGCCTCCTGCGCGCCGCCGAGATCGCGCAGGCGGCGCCGCGCGTAGGTGGGCTCGTTTTCGGTCCGTACGGCTATGCGCGTGACGTAGGCGCGCGGCACGAACAACGCGGGCCGCGCCTCTCCTATGCACGCGGCGCCGTAGT
The DNA here is from genome assembly GCA_041477975.1 of Tepidiformaceae bacterium. Taxonomy (GTDB): domain Bacteria; phylum Chloroflexota; class Dehalococcoidia; order Tepidiformales; family Tepidiformaceae; genus JBGOVF01. Next base: position 1,554 of record JBGOVF010000505.1, on the reverse strand, counting down.
GGCAGCCTCGCGCGCGGTCGACCAGCGCCCGCTCGTCGTGGCAGACGGACTTGAACTGCTCCACCTCGCACAGTACGGCTTCGCGGGCGCCATCCTGCCCGACGCGCGGGGCGTGGTAGCGGCGAATTTGGCGTTCACGCCCCCGGCGCCGGCCCTGGAGCGTGCCCGCAGCCACGTCACTGCCTACGACACGGCGCGCGGTGAAGGCGCGTGGGTGGCACGGAGCGGCGGGGAGATCGTGGATTCGCACGCGGCGCGGAAGGCGCGGCGGTTGCTGGAGTAGCTCGCTAGGGGAACAGCTCGGGGAGGCTCAGGACGAAGCCTTCGGTCGCGAAACCGGCGTCGGTGCTGATGAGTGCGTCGCTGCCGGTGTAGGTGTGCGAATCGCCACCAGGGCGGTGCACGGTGACCGTCTTCGTGCGGGGCCGGACGACCCAGACTCGTTCGGCGCCGGCGGCCAGGTAGGCGAGCACCTTCTCATCGACGGCTTCCGCACGATCCGATGGGGAGACCACTTCGACGGCGAGTGTCGGGGCGCAGGGGACGTAACCGGAATCCGAATCGGGCGGGGCCTGCTCTTGGCGCATGAAAGCGACATCCGGCGCGCGAACGTTTCGACCGTCGCCGGATAAGCTGAACCCCGCTTCGAACACGACGGATCCGAGGCGATGGGTTTCCGCGAACGCGAAGAGTTGCCGATAAATGCGGCCGCCAAGCCGGCCGTGCTGCCAGCCAGCAGGTGGGGTCATGACTACCCTCCCATCGACCAGCTCCATCTGGCAGCCCTCGGGATCGGGCGGCAGGAGGAAGAATTCGTCGGCCGTCAGCAGCTTCTCGACAATTCCCATGCGAGTATTGTATCGCACGGCCCGGGCGAGGCTCCGAATCCTTGCCATACACGGTCGGGCGTTCCATACTTGATTCTTGATCCGCCCCGGCGGATCGTTTTTGTGTTGGACTCCTAGCGGGGCATAATCGACCCGAGCCCGGGTAGCGCAATTGGCAGCGCAACTGTTTTGTAAACAGTAGGTTAGGGGTTCGAGTCCCCTCTCGGGCTCCAGCCTGACTCCGGCCGCTTCGGCGGCACGCTCGTGGAGAGATGGCCGAGTGGTTAATGGCAGCAGACTGTAAATCTGCCGCGCTTCGCGCTTCGCAGGTTCGAATCCTGCTCTCTCCACCACTCACAACCGCCGCCACCGGCGAAAGCCACTGGCCCAACGCTCGAAAGGACCCGTAGGTCGCGAACTGGCCCCTGCCGAGGAGACACTCAAGTCGTTCACGGTCGATGACCAGCTGCCCTCATAGCTCAGTCGGCAGAGCGCGTTCTTGGTAAGAACGAGGTCTCCAGTTCGAATCTGGATGAGGGCTCCAGTTTCATTCACGGTTGCGGCCACGGGGTCGCCGCCTCGAACAGCACACTCAGAATCCGGGAGGGCACCGATGGCGAAGGCGAAATTTGAGAGGACGAAGCCGCACGTAAACGTGGGGACGATTGGGCACGTGGACCACGGGAAGACGACGTTGACGGCGGCGATCACGAAAGTGCTGGCGTTG
>JBGOVF010000301.1:0-3897 GCA_041477975.1 Tepidiformaceae bacterium | reverse complement strand
GCCTTCTTCGCGGGGCTGCGCGATTCCACCTGAGGGCCAACGCAGCCGGGGCAACCCTGCTCGCACTCGCACGCGAGTGCGAGCGCCAGGCAGGCTTCCACCAGGCTTTCGCGCGCGTCGAAGAGCTTGTCGGCGAGCCCGACGCCACCGGGCACGCTGTCGAACAGGAACACTGTCGGCAGTTGGTTGTAGGGGGAGCGCACCTGCGCCTCGGCGCCGATATCACGCGGATCGCAGAGGCAGTAGATGGGCGCGAGGTTGCGCGCGAGATGCGCGATCCCGCCGAGCCCGCTCGCGATCTCTTCGCGTCCCATCCCCTTCGTCGCCGTCTCGTCGAAGCTGATCCAGTAGGCGGACGTGTGCATGTTCGCTTCGGGGATGGCAATCTTCCCCCAGCCCACGTTCTCGTGGGTGTGCAGCTTCACCTTCTTGAAGATGGTGGCGAGGAACGTGATGGCGACTTCCCCGACTTCGTGCGCGCCCGCAGCCGAGCCCTCCTGGCGGAAGCTGTCGAGCACCTTGAGCTCCACCGCCAGCTGCGCATCGGTGTAGTAGTCCACCGAGACGGGCGAGACGAACGCCTTTTTCTCATCCCAGTCCAAGAACTCAACCTGGTACTGCTGGCCGCGATGGATGTAGATAGCGTCCTCGTGGATGAGCAACGGCGCGCTGGGCCGGTCGCACTCGCCGATCACTCTTGGCACGGGCCCCTGTTCGATAATCACGAAGTTGTCGGTGCTTGCCGTCCGCAGGCTGACCTGCTCGGCGGGGTAGGCCTCGGTCATCCAGTGGTAGCGCTCACCAGAGCGCTGGAGGATGTTCTCTTCCACCAGGATGTCCAGCAGTTCATCGGTGTGCGCGCCGAACACCTCGCCGACGGTGAACGGGAGTTCGAAGGCGGCGCACTTCAGGTGGCTCCCGAGGATGAACAGGTTGTCCGGGTCGATCAGGCCGCGCTCCACTGCGCGTTCGAAGACGAAGTCCGGATTCGTGGCGACGTACTGGTCCAGCGGGTTGGAGGAAGCAACGAGCACGGCGAGCGATGCTTCACGCGTCCGGCCGGCGCGTCCGAACTGCTGCCAGAGGCTGGCCAGCGAGCCGGGGTAGCCCATGACCACGCTCGCGCCCATGCCGCCGATGTCGATCCCAAGCTCGAGCGCGTTCGTGGCCACGACGCCCCGGATAGAACCATCGCGCAGACCACGCTCCACGTGCCTGCGCTCGTTGGGGAGATAGCCGCCCCGGTAGCCGGTCACGCGTTCGCCCTCTCCCGGCTTGCTCCGCAGCGCTTCTCGCAAGTAGGTCAACAGCAGCTCGACCCGGACACGCCCGGGGGCAAAGACGATCGTTTGGACGCCCGCACGGATGAGTCGGGCCGCCACATCCCGCGAGGCCTTCAGCGACGACTGACGGATACCGAGTTCCCTGTTGACGACGGGCGGGTTGTGGATGACGACAACGCGCTCGCCGGCCGGGGCGCCGTTGTTATCGACCAGCGCTACGTCATCGCCGACGAGCGCCGCCGCCAGTTCGGCGGGATTGGCGATGGTCGCGGAGCAAAGGATGAAGGTGGGATCGGCGCCGTAGAACTGGCAGATGCGCCGCAGTCGCCGGAGCACGTTCGCCAGGTGGCTGCCGAACACACCTTTGTACGAGTGGACTTCATCGACCACCACGTAATCCAGGCTTTCGAAGAGCTGCACCCACTTGGTGTGGTGCGGGAGGATGGCGGTGTGGAGCATGTCCGGGTTGGTCAGGACGATGTGCCCGGCGCTGCGCACGGCACGGCGGGCATCAGCCGGGGTGTCGCCGTCGTAGGTGAACGTCCGGACGTCCTCGCCGATGTCGCTGATAAGCCCGTGCAGCTCATCGAGCTGGTCCTGCGCCAGCGCCTTCGTGGGGAACAGGTAGAGCGCGCGGGTGGAGCGATCCTTGAGGATCGAATCGAGCACCGGCACGTTGTAGCAGAGCGTCTTGCCCGAGGCGGTCGGTGTTACGACCACGCAGTTCCGCCCGGCGAGGGCGTGGTCGATCGCTGTCGCCTGGTGGCTGTAGGGCCGGTCGATGCCCCGCCGGCGCAGCGCTTCCAGCAAGTGCGGGTCGAGCGATTCGGGCCATTCGCCGAAGCGAGCCTGGCGCTCCTCGATCCGGCGCACTGTTGTGTCGCTCTGCTTCGATTGCAGTTCCGCGATCACCGATTCCGCGATGATTGCGGCCGGGATCGCTCGCACCGGCGCCAGCGGGTAAGCGGGCGGCGGCTTAGCCACGGACGTTCACCGGATGGCGTTCACGAATCACTGCAGCCACACTTTCGCACAGATGTTCGAAGTATGGTGACGCGCCCGGCCAGCGTCAACGTCTCAGGCGGGCTCGATGGTTGCCGTCAGGCCGCAGGTTTGGAGGCCGTTGCGGTAATGCTCAGCGGCCTCTTTCGGACACTCGATTACCGTGGCGTGGCCGCCGTGATGCGCTTCGAACATGATCTCGATCGCTTCCTCCGGCGTTAGCGAGGACACGCATTTCAGCAGTGACAGCACGACGTGGTCCATCGAGTTGTGGTCGTCGTTGTGGAGGACCACTCGATACGGCGGAAGGAGGCGCGTCAGCGCCTCTTCGTCGATGCCGGTGCCGGTGCCGGGAAGGGTGGTGGTGGTGGTCATGGCCGCGGCGTGGCTACGTCACGTCGAAGATGGCGTCGTCATCGTTGTCCCAAACGGCGGCGAGCCTCGGGTGATCGTCAGCTTCTATCCATGAGAGTTCATCTCGCCGGCGTTCGTGACCGCCTCGAGATTCCGCCAGCTCGTGGTCAATCTCGGCCCAGCTCACGATTTCCATGCCAGCTGTCAGCGCTGCTGTGCGAATTGCCGAAAGCTCTTTGCCCAGGCTGGTGCGGGGGACGAACGCCTGGCGTTGGGGTGAGCGGGCATGTGCCGTTGCGCTCCTGGGCGGCTTCATCCTGTCATCTTAAAGCATCCGGCCCACTGAGCCGGCTAGCTTCCCCAGGGCAAAGGCGGCGCGTTCCACCGATCCGTAGACGGCGATGCCCCGCCCAACGAAATCGTCGCGAACCCCATCGAGCAGCTCGCGGTGCTCGCGATTGTTCGTCTCGGTGGGACCCAGGACTACCGCGACGGGCTTCGCCGACCCCAGGCAGATATCCGCCAGCCGCGAACACGCGTGGCGCAGGCGGTCGCCAGCATCGGGACGCCCCAGGAACCAGTCTTCGCCTACGTTGGCGATCGCGAGGTCGTACGCCTCGCTCGCGAGCATCAACTCCAGGAGGCCGTTCGAGGAAACGCCGCTGCCGGCGAGGATGGACTGGTCCACCGGGTTGCCCACCCAGTCCGCGAGTTGCGGTGCGCGCTCGCGCACCTTCTCGCGCACTTCGGCGGGCAAGGGAACAACGGTCAGGCCGTTCTCCTCGCAGGCATCGGCCGATTGCACGCTCCGCCCTCCGCCTCCGCCGACCACGGCAATCCGCGGGCCCCTGGCCTTCCCCAACAGCGAGGCCGCGATCATCATGTCGAGCAGTTGTTCCTGATTTCGTGCCTCATGCGCGCCCGCCTGGCGCAACGCCGTGGACCAGAGGCCGGCGGCGCCCGCGAGCGCGGCCGTGTGCGACGCCGCCGAGCGCGCGCCCGCAGCCGTCCGGCCCGCTTTGTGGATGATCACCGGCTTTTTCGCGGCCGCGGCCTGGAGCCCGGCGAAGAACCCACGCCCGTCTGGGACACCTTCGACGTAGGCGCCGATGACCGTCGCTTCTGGGTCCGCGGCAAGGTAGCGCAGCATCTCCCCGGGCGTGACATCCATGCCGTTGCCATAGTTCGCGACTTTTCCGAACTTCAGCCCGCGCGCGTTGCCGCGGGTCACGACCTCGACGGCGTTGTTCCCGCTCTG
>JBGOVF010000111.1:0-6973 GCA_041477975.1 Tepidiformaceae bacterium | reverse complement strand
CGCGGAGCAGGCGGGGGTCGTGGGGTGAAAATGGTACCTCAGGTGGGTGAAACTGGTACCTGGGGTGGGTGGTACGCCTGCCTAACAGGGGCGACGATAGCCTCGATCAAGGTTGGCAGCGTAGGCCAACGATGAACCCGAAACGCGAAGGAGGCATGCTATGAGACATCCTCGTCTCATCGCAATGAGCGCGGGCCTGATAGGGGCGGTTGCAGGCGTGACAGTGCTCCTGGTGACAGCCGGCGATGGAAATGCTTCGGGAGCGGTGTTAAGCCCCACGCCACCGCCCGCTAGCCCAGTTCAACTTCAGGTAGTGCTGCCGTTCCAGGTGCGGAGTGGGCCAGCCCGAGGCGATCTGCGGCTCCCTGCCTTGGACTCGATTGAGCCGATCGCGTCGAGCTCGGAGGAAGTGCGAACCTTGGTCCCCCGCGCCGCCATTCTGGGGCCCGCTGATGTGGCCCGCTTCAAACCGATTTGGGCGCAGGTGACGAAAAGTCCCGGTGGTGAGTTTCTTGCTGAGGCGCGGTACGAGTCTGATACCAACGAAGACCTGCTGATCACGTCTTGGACACCGACAGGCGTGGTTGACCTCGTGCTTCCGCTTTCCAGCCCGGTACTCGACATCAGGCAGACCGTGGTAGCCGGAGCCCAGGCTGTGTTGATTCTCAATGCGGAGGGCGTCCAAGGGAAACCGGGTCACATGGCCTACCTTGCGGCGGGTGGCGTCTTCTACTTCATCGAGGCCAACGGAACCGACTCAAACAATGACTTCGTGGCGCTCGTTACCAGGATTGCTGAGGGACTGCCGAAATGAATCACGTGTCCTCTTCAAGGAGAAACGTAGCTCTGGCCATCTTCGCAGCGATGACGATCGGGTTGATTGCTACGGCAGTGGGGTCTCGTCATGCCGCTGCCGACACCGTCTACATCTACAACCCCCTCTACGCGTCAGGTACCGTGACCAACGACTGGAACCACCCATCGTTCACGCCCAGCCCTTACGCCGAGCGGGCGCTGGACTTGACGGAAGGTTATGGTAACACAGAAGACAAGTACGTCTGGCTGCGCATGCAAAACGTCGACCTGTCGCAGTACGTGTACTACGACACGTACAATTACGGTACAAACTGCACTGGCAAGAAGTACAAGGTCTATAAGCACCCGCCGGGCGGAGACCCATCGACTTACGTATTCATTGGTGCCGTGAACTATGTTCACATCGACGGATACACCTACGGCGAGAGCTACAACATCGTCACGGGCGATGTGGACGGCCGGCTCATGGGCGCCATCGCGGCGACGCAGTGCGGTTCAACTGGCCCTCATCTACACCACGGCCACGACACGTCTGGCGGCGATACGTTCAACGATGCCACGTGGATTACGACCTCCACTGGCATCGCGACAGACGACATCACGTTGTATAAGTGAGCTTCTCGCGGATGGCTCATCTACTGCGGCAAGCTGGCAGGGGCCGAAACTCCTCATTGGTGTTCTCGGCCGTCGCCGCGTTGCTCGTGGCCGTCAGCGCCGGAGCTCAGGCGACCCCATCTATCACCGCAACTCTCGGTCTCGAGCCGGATTCATACCTCGTGACGGTGCGAGGTTTCGAACCCGGCGCCACGGTATATGTGAACGAGATTTCCTGCGGCTCCCTTCCTTGCGGTGCCGGCCCAAGGGGGGGGTTCCAGCAGGTCGTGGTGCCCGAAGATGGGGTTTTCTTGGTTCACATGCAGCTCTTGACTGACTTCCTGCCTCATCCCGGCGTTACCTGGAGGCTTATCGCCGCCTATCAAGCCGGGTGGACGCAGGCGCAGATCGACGCGGCGCCGACGGTGCGTATTCCGTTGCATCACGATGGCGTTGCCGCTCCGGCGGCCGGCAACTCGCCAGCCGACGCCGAAAAAGCCAGTTCGGGCTTGAATGGAGCGTTGGCGGTCGGGTTGGCGGCTGGCCTGCTTGCGACCGCGATGGCGGGGTTCGGACGCCGCAGGCACCGAGCTTCGCACAACCGCATTGTCCGCAGCGTTTAGGCGGAGCTGACTCATCGGGTTGGCGAGGTTGGCGGCGCGTTGGAGGCGTGGGCGGTTTGCATGACGCGGGGCCCATCGAAGAAGTTGCCGATGATTCGAAGGCCCACGGGGGGCCTTCGCTGAGGCCGCAGGGGAGCGGAGGCGGGGAGGCGGCGAGGGCGTGAGCGATGGTAGAATTGGCACGAAGGGGTACTCATGGGAGCCGTTAAGCAGGAAGTTCGACGCATCGCCGAAGAGTTGCCAGAAGACGCGACCTGGGACGACGTCATGGAGCGCGTTTATGTCATCCAGGCGATTGAGGCCGGGCTGAAGGCGACGCGGAAGGCCGGCACCGCCCGGTGGCCGAGGTCCGAAAGAGTTTCGGATTGCCCGAGTAGCGGCCGGTGGAGATTCTCTGGACGGAGCCGGCGGAGGCCCATTTGCGGGCGATTCACGCCGCGTTATCGCAAACGTCGCAGCGGTATGCCGACAGAATTGTGGACCGGATAACCGAGCGCACGACGCAGATCGCGGAGTTTCCGCGGTCGGGTCCAGTCGTCCCTCATGCGCAGGCGCTCGAGATTCGCGTAATCGTGGAAGGGCCCTATCGAATCCTGTACGTCTTGGGGACGCGACACATCGAGATACTCGGCGTGCTTCATGGAAGCAGAGATTCGATTTAGAGCGGCGCGAGCTGGTTGGCGAGGCCGGTGGCGCGTTCGAAGGCGTGGGCGGCCTGGATCACGCGGGGTTCATCGAAGAAGTTGCCGATGATCTGGAGGCCGACGGGGAGGCCTTCGCTGAGGCCGCAGGGGAGCGAGAGGGCGGGCAGGCCGGCGACGGATGACGGCAGCGTGTAGACGTCGTTCAGGTACATGGCGAAGGGGTCGTTGAGCTTGGCGCCGAGGGGGAAAGCGACGGTGGGCGAGGTGGGCGTGACGATGACGTCGTACTTCGCGAAGGCAGCTTCGAATTCGCGGTTGATGAGGGTGCGGACCTTCTGGGCTTTGAGGTAGTAGGCATCGTAGTAGCCGGCGCTGAGGGCGTAGGTGCCGAGCATGATGCGACGCTTGACCTCTTCGCCGAAGCCGTGGGCGCGCGTGTGCTCCATGTTCTCCCACATGGTTTTTGCGGAACGGTCGCTGAAGCCGTACTTGACGCCGTCGTAGCGGGCGAGGTTCGCGCTCGCCTCGCTGGGGGCGATGATGTAGTAGACGGCGAGGGCGTGCTCGGTGCTGGGGAGCGAGAGGTCGCGGTCGACTTCGCAGCCGAGAGACTCGAAGAGCTTGAGGGCTTCTTCGATGCGGGCGGTAACGCCGGGCTCCATGCCGGCGATAAAGTATTCCTTCGGGACGCCGATGCGGAAGCCCTTGATGTCGCGGTCCAGGTAGTGGCGGAGGTCCGGGACGGGCTCGGGGTTGCTGGTGCTGTCGCGGGGGTCGTGGCCGGAGATGCAATCGAGCATGGTGGCGACGTCTTCGACATCGCGGCCGATTGGGCCGACCTGGTCGAGCGAGCTGCCGAAGGCGACGATGCCGTAGCGGCTGACGCGACCGTAGGTGGGGTCGAAGCCGACGGCGCCGCAGAGGGAGGCGGGCTGGCGGATGGAGCCGCCGGTATCGCTGCCGAGGGCGACGAGGGCTTCGCCGGCGGCGACGGCGGCGGCCGAGCCGCCGGAGCTGCCGCCGGGGACGAGGGCGATGTTCCAGGGGTTGGCTGTGGGGCCGTAGGCCGAGTGCTCGGTGCTGGAGCCCATGGCGAACTCGTCCATGTTCGCTTTGCCGACCATCACCGCGCCCGCATGGCGGAGCTGTTCGTAGACGTGGCTGTCGTAGGGCGGGATGAAGTTCTCGAGGATCTTCGAGCCGGCAGTGGTGCGGACGCCCTTCGTGACGATGAGGTCTTTGACGGCCGTGGGGATGCCGGTGAGGGGCGTGGCCGTGCCGGCGGCGAAGCGCGAGTCGGCCTCGCGGGCCTGTTCGAGGGCCAGTTCGGCGGTGAGGGTGATATAGGCGTGGATGCGCGGTTCGACAGCGGCGACACGGTCGAGGACGGACCGGGTGAGATCGACGGACGTGAACTCCTTGGCGCGGAGCTTCTCGTGGGCTTCGTGGGCGGTGAGCCGCCAGAGGTCGCTCATTCGAGGACGCCCCGCACGCGAAAAAAGCCGTCGTCACGCAAGGGCGCGTTGGCGAGCGCTTCTTCCTGCGAGAGCGACGGTTGAACAAGATCGGCGCGCATGACGTTAGAGAGCGGGAGGGGGTGGGCCGTGGGCTCGAGGCCCGTGGTATCGACGGCGGAGAGGGCGGCGAAGTGATCGAGGATGCCTGAGAGCTGCGCGGTGAACCGCTGGACATCGTCCGGGGTGAGGGAAATGCGGGCGAGGCGGGCGATGTGGAGGACTTCTTCGGGGGTGAGCGCCATGAGGGCAAGGGTACAATGCTTAACCCTTTACCGCCTCGATAGTGCGGTGGATCGGGCTTTGTTACGCTCGCTGGCGATGCGACTGGCCCGGCCTGGTGGCGCGCCCGGCGGAGGCGCGGAATGAACTCGCTGCAGAAGCGGCGGATGTTGCGGAGCCGGCGGGAGAAACGTGGGGGCGGAAAGCTCCGGCCGCTGCTGATCCTGCTGCTCGGGCTATTCGCACTGGGCTCGGCCTGCCTCGCGGCGGGCGTGGGTGGGCTATTCGCCATCTACAATTCGTACGCCAAAGACTACGTGCCGATCACGGACAAACTGCGCCAGAACAACAGCCAGCTGACGACGATTTACGACCGGAACGGGCCGTGCACGGCGGACTTCGACGGCTGTGTGGTGCTTGGATCGCTCACGAACGCAGACGCGCAATTGCTTTCGCCGATCCCCCTCGAACAGATCTCCCAGTACATGATCGACGCGACGGTTTCGACGGAAGACAACTCGTTTTGGGATAACCCGGGGGTGAATATCAAGGGCCTCGCGCGGGCGGCCTACGAAAATTACGTGCTCAACGACTTCGGCGGCGGCACTGGCGGTTCGTCGATCACGCAGCAGCTGATCAAGAACGTGTACATCTGCCCCAACATCGGGTCGCCGCAGGACATCTGCCTCACGGCGCCGCGCACCCTGGACCGCAAATTGCGGGAGATCACGTACGCGCTCGAACTGGAGAAGGACTACAGCAAGGAAGAGATCCTGCAGTGGTACCTGAACCAGACCAGCTACGCCGACCGCTACGTTGGGGTTGAGGCGGCTTCGCAGGGGTATTTCCACAAGCCCGCCAAGGACCTGACGCTGGCTGAGGCGGCGCTCCTTGCCGGCATTCCGTCGTTCCCGACGAAGTACCACCCCCGCCTGAACTGCGTCGCCGATGACGCCGGGACCTGCACCGTCGATAGCGACGGACGCACCGTCGTGGGCGGCGACGCGAAGCAACGGCAGGAGGACGTGCTGGACCTGATGGTGGTGCACGGGTGGGCATCGAAGGAACAGGTGGCAGCGGCGAAGGCCGATGAGCTGAAGGTCTACGCCGCGAGCAACGAACTGCAGGCTGAGGCGTTCATTGACAACCAGGTGGAGCCGCGGCTGGTGCGGATGTGCCAGGCAGGGCTGCTGCCGAAGATCAAGGGTGCGGCCGACTGCAAGGCGAGCGTGCACGGTGCCGGGTACCAGGTGACGACGACGCTGGACTGGCAGATGACCGACGCGGCAGAAGTGATGATGCGGGACTACATCCTCAACGTGGGCCTTCCGAACGGGTGTGAGTGCAACAACGCGGCGATCATCACGATCGACCCGGCGACGGGGCAGGTGATGGTATACGCGCCGAACCGGGACCCGAGCTACCGCTCCGACCGCAAGGTGGCCGGGGACATCGACCAACTGAACGAGATCAACCAGCCGGGGTCATCGTTCAAGCCGGCGGTTTACCTGACGTGGTTCGATCAGGCGGTGAAGAACCCGATGAGCATCATCTGGGACACCAGTCCGCTCGACGTTGAGGGCACCGCGATCACGAACCCGCGGAATGACGGGAAGAAGAGCGATGGGTTGATCAGCGCCCGGTCGGCGCTCGGTGGATCCCAGAACGTGGGTGCGTTCCGGGCGGCGGCTGAGGCCGGCGCCGACAACGTCATCGTAACGGCGAAGAAGCTCGGGATCACCACACTGGACCAGCACTTCGACCCGACCTGGCGCTCTCACCCGGACGTCACGTACGGCGCTTCGATCGCGACGGGCGGGGCAAACATCAAGGCGATCGACATGGCCTACATGGAGACCGTGATCGCGAACATGGGCCTCATGCGCGGAACGCCAACGCTGGCGACAACACTCGATCCGAAAAAGCTGAAGAGTTTCGCTCTGGATACCGGGGACGACTACGTTGAGGCGCAGAAACAGGCCCAGGAATTCTCACAGGGCTATGTCCGGCTGCCTGGCACGCGGCAGCTGGACCCGATCGTCGTGCTCCAGGTGCGCGACGTGAACGGCGACGTGATCTACACCGAGCCGCCGGCGAAGGAGATCCAGGTTGTGAATGCCGGCTCGGTGTGGCTGCTACAGTCCATCATGACCGACTGCAACGCGCGGAAGATCATCTGGGGCTGCGGGGGCTCGAACATCGACCTCGGCCTCGATTTTTACATGGATGGCGTGCGAATACCGGCAGGCGTGAAGACCGGCACGCAGCAGGGGCCGAAAGCGGCGAGTGACACGCTTGAGACATGGACTACCGGGTTCACGCGGCACGCAGGAACGGCCGTCTGGGTTGGCAACGCGACGAACGACCTCGTTAACGACCGGTCGTTCGCGGCAGCGAATACGACGCTCCGGCTCTACAAGAACTACATGGGCGCCTATCACGCGCATCTTGTTGCGGAAGGCGTGACGGACATTACGAAGGGGTTCACGGACCTGCGCCCCAAGAACGTGGCTGAGCGAGAGATTGAATCGCCTACCACATCCCAGGGGCTGCCCGGCGG
>JBGOVF010000054.1:0-9592 GCA_041477975.1 Tepidiformaceae bacterium | reverse complement strand
CGCGCGGAGGCGCCCTGCCGACAGGCGGCGGCGCCCGGGGACAGGCTGGTCATTGCCGAGAGGAAGGTCTGGTACGCCCGGGAGGACTCGAACCTCCGACCTTTTGGTCCGCAACCAAACGCGCTATCCACTGCGCTACGGGCGCCCGAAAAACCAACTGACTTACTGGTGCCGAAGGTGGGATTTGAACCCACACGCCCTAATGGACACTACGCCCTGAACGTAGCGCGTCTGCCATTCCGCCACTTCGGCCCAGTCAACCATTATGGGCGCGGGCGGGGGAGCATTCAAGGCTGGGCGGGCCTCGTGACGGTTGTCGCGCGCCCGGCGCGGCCATAGACTGGCTGTTCCGGGGGGCGGTTAGCTCAGTTGGTTAGAGCGCGTCGTTCACACCGACGAGGTCACTGGTTCGAGTCCAGTACCGCCCACCACTCCTCTCCCCCGGGCCATCCCCGAGAACCGCGGTATACAGTTTGGCCATGACCAGCGGCGAGACGCGCACGGAGCACGATGCGCTGGGCGAGTTCCGCGTGCCCGCGGATGCGCTCTACGGGATCGATACGGCGCGGGCTGTCGGGAATTTCCCGATCAGCGGGCTGCGTCTGCCGCGCTCGTTCATCAGCGCGATCGGGCATATCAAGCTGGCCGCGGCGAAGACGAACCGCGACCTCGGGCTGCTGGATGCGGCCCTGGCCGAGGTGATCGTGACGGCGGCCCAGGAGGTCGTGGACGGGCGCTGGGACGGCGAGTTCGTGGTGGACGTGTTCCAGACCGGTTCGGGCACTTCGACGAACATGAACGCGAACGAGGTGATCGCCAACCGGGCGAACGAGATCCTCGGCGGCGGGCCGCGCGGCGTCTACAAGCCCGTACACCCGAACGATCACGTGAACCGCGGCCAGTCTTCGAACGATGTCATTCCCACGGCCATTCATCTCGCGGCCCAGGTGGAGATGCGTCTGCGACTGCTGCCGGCGCTTTACCGGCTGGAGGCAGCGCTCAACCAGAAGTCCGTTGACTTTCGCAACGTGGTGAAGACGGGGCGGACGCACCTCATGGACGCGACGCCGATCACGCTCGGGCAGGAGTTCCGCGGCTACGCGGGCATGGTAGAGCGCGGGCGGAAGCGCGTGACGGCGGCCTGCGAGGCGCTGAGGGAGGTCGCGTTGGGTGGGACGGCGGTGGGCACCGGCGTTAACACGCACCCGGAGTTCGCGCCCCGTGTGCTCGCCTACGTCTCGAAGGAAAACCGCCTGCAGTTGAACGTCACGACGAACCACTTCCAGGCGCAGAGCACGATCGACGCGATCGTGGAGGCGAGCGCGCATCTGCGGAGCGTCGCGATTTCGCTGGTGAAGATCGCGAACGACATCCGGCTCATGGGGAGCGGGCCGCGAGCGGGACTGTACGAACTGGCGCTGCCCGCATTGCAGCCCGGCAGTTCGATCATGCCGGGCAAGGTGAACCCCGTGATCCCCGAGGCGGTGGTGCAGGTGGCCGCACAGGTGGTCGGCAACGACGCGACGATCGCGATGGCCGGCCAGTGGGGCTTCTTCGAGTTGAACACGATGATGCCGGTCGCGGCGCACAACCTGCTGCAGTCGATCGACCTGCTCGCGAACGTGGCGAACGTGTTCGCCGAGAAGTGCGTGGAGGGGCTGGAGGCCACAGAGAATGGGCCGCGGATGGTGGAGCACGGGCTCAGCATCGGGACGCCGCTCGCGAACGTGATTGGCTACGAACGGGCGGCTGAAATCGCGAATGAGGCGGCGCGGAGCGGGCGGTCGATCCGCGAGGTGGCGCTGGAAATGACGGAGCTCTCGGCGGAGGAGTTGGACCGGATTCTCGATGCGCGCAAGATGACCGGCGAGTAAAGCAGGCCACAATTGTCCCCTGAATTTCGTCGGCGAGCTACTTGTAACTTGCGCATCGCCGCATACACTTCCGCAAATGATTCGACGATTGGCTTTCACAGCACTTCTTGGCCTTGGCCTGGCGGTCTCCTCATGCGGAGGCGGCGGGGGCAGCGGCGACAGCGGCGGCAAAACGAACAGCGCGGCCGGCACGGCCGGCATGGCTGCATCGTTCGCCGACGAACTGACCAAAATCCAGACCTGCGTCCAGGGCGACCTGGACGGCAAGGCGGCGTGCACCATCGACTTCCTCCAGGATCCGGTGAGCAAGATGTGCAGCGATGTGCGCACCGGGCGAGCGAGCCAGTTCCCGGGCGCCGACTACTCGAAGTTCACGGCCACTTGTGATAGCTGGAAGACGGCCATTGGCTCCATCAACAAGGACAAGATCCCGCTGTTGACGCAGATGATCACGGATGTGAAAGCAATCAAGTAGCTCGCGGCTCCCTGCGTCACGAAATGTCCACCTGCCCGGAACTCCGCGGTGCGGGCGGTGGCCGATTACCATTTCATAAGGGTTTCCCCGAGGCGAAGCAGTGCAATTCCCGTCTTTTGTCGTGCGCGATTCGCTCAACCGGTCCCGCCATCCGCGGCATACCGGCCGCTACGTGGCGGGCCGAGCAGCGCGCCGCATCGAGGGTGAGGTGGTGCTTGGCGTGGCGGCGGTGCATACGATCGAAGGCGAGGCACTGCGGCTCGTGGTTCTGGACAGGCCGGGCAATCCCGGGGAAGAGCAACCCGCAGAGGCGGCGTAGGCCACCCCCGGTAGTTCACTCTCGACGTATGATTCCGCCCCAGCCCCTCCGGGGGCGCTGGAGGTAAGCGGATGGCGGGAGCACTGGAAGGTGTGAAGGTGCTCGATTGCACCCAGATCATCGCCGGGCCGCTTGCCGGGTCGTTGCTTTCGGAAATGGGCGCCGATGTCGTGAAGGTGGAACCGCTGGAGGGCGAGCCGTGGCGGCTGCAGGCGGAGATCATCCCGAAGGAGAGCCGCGGGTTCCTGACCCAGAACCGGGGGAAGCGGGGCATCGCCCTGGACCTTCGCCACCCATCGAGTGACGCCATCCGACGGGCGCTGATCGGCTGGGCCGATGTGCTTCTGACCAACTACCGGCCCGGCGTGCCCGAGGCGCTGAAGGTCGATTACGAATCGGCGCGGGCGATCCGGCCGGACATCATCTATTGCGAGGGGACGGCCTTCGGGAAGAGCGGCCCGGACGCGCACCTGCGGGGATACGACATCGTGGCGCAGGCGATGAGCGGGCTGGCTACATCGAACCCGCACATCCGTGACGGCCTTCCGGTGTGGGTGGGGTTCGCGCCTGCTGATGTGCTGACGGGGACGGCAATGGCCTGGGCGATTACCGCGGCGCTGTATCACCGGGCGAAGACCGGAGCGGGGCAGGCGATCAACGCCAGCCTGCTGGCCACTGCACTCACGTTGCAGGCTGGTTCGCGGGAGATTACAGCACTCGATACAGAGCCGCGTGCCAGGCGCCTCGAGCAGCTTCACGAGATGCGCGCCCGGGGCGCTCACATGTCGGAGATCTACGATGCGCGGCGCGCGGCAGCGCTGGAACTCGCGGGCAACGTCTACTACCGGGCGTACCAGACCGCCGACAGCTACCTGGTGGTCGGCTGCCTCGGGCCCGGGCCCCGGGCGCGCTTCCGAGAGGCGCTGGATATTCGTGACCCGCGCTACGAAGAGGGCTTCGACCAATCGCGGTTGCGGGAGGTGGGGGCGGCACTGGTGGCGGAGTGCGAGGGCAAGTTCCGGCTAAAGACGAACGCCGAGTGGCTGGCGCACTTGCACGCGAACGACGTTGCAGCGGGGCCGTACCGGTTCATCGACGAGCTCTGGGATGACCCGCAGATCGCGGCGAACGGGTACCTGATGGAATACGAGCACACGCTCCTTGGGCAGTTGCGGGGCCCGGCGCCGATTGTCCAGATGGAGGGCACGCCGACGCGCGTCCAGCGGGCGTCTCCTGCGCTGGGCGAGCACACCGACGAGGTGCTTGGCGAACTCGGCTTCGGCGCGGACGCCATCGCGAACCTGCGCGCGGAGGGGGCCATTGGCTAGGAGGGCGTGGTGCCCCAGGCAGGATTCGAACCTGCGGCCTACCGCTTAGGAGGCGGTCGCTCTATCCCCTGAGCTACTGGGGCCTTTTGGCAGTTTAGCCGAGTGGATGATCTCGGGCACCGCTCGGCGCGATCAACCGGCGAGGATCTCGCAGAGCACGGTTCGCCGGCGGTTAAGGGTCTTCCCGCGCCATTACATTTTACACTGCATTGCTTGACACCCTCCTGAAATAACTCACACCATGGCGCTACCTCCGAGCGGGGGGGGGTAGGCGGGAGATCGGCCATGGCGGTGCAGCCGCGCGACTCTTCGGAGTTCTTCGTGTTGCTCGAAGGGCATCACTTGAAGAGGATGCCGCTGGAAATGAAACGGGCCCTTGTGCTGTTCGCGAGCGGGGTGCCGCGCGAGGCGATCGCGGAACGGCTGGGTGTAAGCCCCGCGACGATCAAACGATGGATAGATCACGGATGCGGAGGTTGGGCAGCTTATCCGATAGGGCCTGCCCTTTCGGGAACAATTGGCGTTTCCTCTTACCACACGCTCTGTGAGGTAGGCCCGCCTGAATGTTCCGGGAGTTATCCCGTCCTCCACTCCTCCGCCGGGACGTTTTATGGCTAGAGGTGAAGGCCCCAAAACGGATCGACGAACGCGGACGACATCGAGGACTTCTGCATTCGGAGAGCCACAGACCCTGACGCGCAATTTGTCGCTCCCTGAGCCCGACAATTCTAGCGAGAGCTCCTGCCTCCAGCAGTCTGGGGCAGGAGCTTTCGGAGCGCTCGAATACAGGCTCTTCCGACTGTGGGAACCGCTATGACTCGCTTCCGCCTTGCAGCTCCATGTGCGGTTTTGCTCTTCGTATTTTCAGGCGTAGCGTGCACTGGTGCACAACACGGAGACGCTCCAGAGTTTTCGTCGCCAACTCTCGGACCACACGGCACTGAACCAGTTGGACCATCCGCGAGATTCGCAGATGTTACGATTCCTCCGGGCGTTCTGCATGAGACTATGAAGACCGCACCGCCAAGCCAAGAGGCGATCTTGAAGGACGGCAGGGTTACGTTCACTGAATACGAAGGAGCGGTTTTGTCGATGTCCGCCTGTGTATCCGAATCCGGCCTCGGGATTGAATTTGCCACTATCGGGCCAGGAGGTGAGATTGAAACTACGCCGGGCCCTGTCCTGGATAAACGCGGTCGGTATCGGTACGGATACCTCTACCATGGATCCGTTGCAAGTAGCGAAAAGGTCATCTCGGGATGCAAGGCGGAATACCTCACCGTTGTCGAGAATTTTTGGATAGTGAGCGTTGCACCGTCTGAACGCGACATCCAAGAAGCGCGTTCAGCTCTCGCGGCGTGCATGAAGGGAAAGGGCGAAGCGGTCGAGCCTGATGCGGCCGCTGACGTGTTCTCATCCTACCGATCGAAGCCCACCCAGCCGTATCTCGATTGCAGCAGACGAATCGCGGATGAATATGCTCTTCCCGGCTTCGGCGGTTAACTCGCACTCGGGCGAACGGCTTGAGCATGACTACCATCAAGTCGCGCGTCAGCGTGGCTTCCTCGGAAATCGCGCTTGGGCCTGCCGCGGGGAAGGATGTCGCAGAACACGGCCGCGTCCACGTTGCCGCTCGAGATGATGACGCCGACGCGCAGGCCGCGCAGCTCGGGATTGCCGGTTAGCCGACGGTTGAGCGGCTCGTGGGCGCCATTACATTTTACACTGCGTTGCTTGACACCGTTCTGAAATGGCGCCCACCATGGCGCTACCTCCGAGCGGGGGGTAGGCGGGAGACCCGGTCATGGCGGTGCAGCCACTTGAGTCGCTCGAGGCGATTGCGGAGCATCATCTGCGCAATATGGACATTCTCCACAAGAGGGCGCTGCTCCTCCGCGCCGACGGCAGGACCGACAGCGAGGCCGCGGACCTCGAAGGGGTGAGCGTGGGCACCATGAAATCCCGCCTCGGCGTCGCCTCCTCGGAAATAGCCATGTGCCTGCCGCCGGGCAGAAAGTTGACGGGCGAGTTGCGCGGAGCCTGGGTTCAGGGCCACCTGGCCTGTTGCCTGGCCGATGCCGTCGAACAACTCTCGGGGAGCGCGGCGTGAAAAGCTCGGATGCGAGGCGGTTGACTTCTGGGTTAGCCCAAAAGTTAGCCGAAAGTCTAGCCGGAAGTTTAGCCGGCAGGGTCAAGACAATGGGTTCCGGGGCGCGCACGCTGCTCCTGCCTGCCGCAATAGGAGGGACTGCAGCCCTGGCAGGAGACGAGTTTGCGACGCATAAGACTGTTCCGAGCAAAGGAGGTGCTCAACGTGAAGATACTCCGCCTCAAACTAGCCGCTACCTTGGCGGCCGCTCTGTCCATTCTCCTGGCAGCCGTTCCTGTCGCGGCTACGACAATCACCAACACAACGGGCGGCTGCACCGGAGATGGCACGACCACCATCGTGTCCAACTCGTACAGCTTCACCCAAACGAACGCAGGTCCATACGGCGGCTGTGGCTATGTCTACAGCCAAGGGACGTTCGTTTACGGTGGCTCGGCACACATCCGTGGCCCCGGATGGGGGACAGGCCCCATCCAGTACGAGGATGTATTCCAGAACGTGGTGTCAGCGTCCGGAATTCACAACCTCTGTAACGCTGGCGGTCCGTGCACCGGAAGCCAGCAGTGGTCAACAGCCGCCTGACGGCCCCAATCGGCGTGCGGGAGAGCCCATCTGGCTCTCCCGCACACTCATTCACACACTGGACAGAGGGAACAAATGGGCTGTGTGAGACGTGCAGTATTCGCAAGCGTCCTGATCATCGCGCTCACTGCGGCCGTGGCTTGCGGGAAGAGCGACCGAGACTCGCGAGTGGCAACGACCCTGGGGGCGAATCCTGCAACGCTGCAGAATCGGTTGGACGCCCAGCGCACGGAGGCCATTCGAAAAGACGAGACAATTCCAGCGGGACAGCGGGTGCTCTTAAGCGATGGGGTTTTGACCTTCTCCGAGTACGAGGCGGCCATCCTCGAGATGGCACGTTGCGTGCGCGCGGCGGGTGGGCAACTCGAGCTAGGCGAGCCGCGGTTAAACCGGCGGGGTCTTTACACCTACTCCCCGAGCTGGCCGGTGAGCAGCCCTTCTGGCACGGAGGCGACGATCCGTGAGTGCATCGAAGAGAACCTGAGCCTTGTCTCGTTGCTGTGGGCAGAGGTGGTTACCGTTCCCGAGCAAGAGCTACGGGCCGCTATGGGCGAAATGCGCAATTGCCTGTCTGGCAAGGGGATCCCGGACGTGGGTGCGCTTTCGCAGCCAGCTGACTTCCACGCATTCTTGCGCGACAAGGCACTCGCGGGGACGCTCACTCCGGAGTTCCAGACGACGTACCTCTCGTGTGCTCTCGAGGTCGAGAACAACTGGGGCATCGCCGGGTTCGCGCCCGCCACCTAAGGGATTGATGTTGATGCGCTGCTGGAACTGGCTGACGTGCGAATTGCTGGCGGGACGGCCCGCCGCCACTCTTCGGAGGCCGCGCGTACACGGCCGCCGATGAAGACGCGTGGAATCCTGGCCGCGGTGGTGCTTGGACTGATGGTCCTCGTCCCGGTGCTAGCCGTCGCACTAGCCCAGCGCTCTGGCAACTCAGCTCCGTTCGCCGTCCACTCGGCCGCCGTGGCCTCCGCTGGCACCCCCCGCACCGTTACCGATGAGCGCCAGCTGCGCATCGTCGCTGCTGCCATCCCCGGTCCCCAAATCGCCGCCGGGGCCGCCCGCGGGACCGTCACGTCGGTTTCGGCCAAAGCCGGCGCGCCGCTCGCCGATGGCGCGGTGCTCTTCCAGATCGATGGCGTCGACCGTGTCGGCTTCGCCTCGTCCATCCCCTTCTACCGGCCCATTTCGGCAGGCACCGAAGGGGCCGACGTTGCCGAGCTGCACCGGCTGCTTGTGCTGAAGGGGGCGGTGGCGACGATGCCCGCCAACCCGCGCCTCGCCACCTTCGCCACGGGCCAGGCGATCGGCGATTTCGCCGAAAGAATCGGCGCCGCCCGCACCACCACCTTCGACCCCGGCTGGGTGGTCTGGCTCCCCGAGCCCAACCTCGTGGTCGAGGCGACAACGCTCAAGGTCGGGCAACCCGCAGCCGCGCAGGGCAGCGTCATCATCACCACGCCGGGGCGCGTGACGAGCGCGAGGCTCGCCTCGGCCAACCAGGAGCCGCTGACCTTCGCGGCGGGCGTCGCGTACGTCGCCATCGTGGACGGGCAGGAGTTCGGGATCGATTCGGCCACCCAGTCCATCGCCGCGGCCGACCTCCCGCGCCTGCGCAGCCCAAAGGAGAGCGAGCGCGACGGCATCCCGGCCACCACCCGCCGCAAGACGCCGCTGCAGGCGCTCGCGGTGCCCTCCTCCGCCGTGATGACGAACGAGCAGGGCGCCCTCTGCCTCTGGATAGCGGAGGGCAAGGAGTACCGCCCGGCCACTGTGACCCTCGCGGGCGCGCGGGCGGGCGTGACCAACATCGCCTCCGGCCTGGAGCCATCGCAACAGGTCCTTTCGAACCCCGCGCAGGTCCTGGACGAGCCCCAATGCCCCTGACGTTGCACGGCGTTTCGCACCGCTACGGTCCGGCGCTGCCATGGGTGGTCCGCGCCATCCACCTCGAAATCGACGACGGTGAATCGGTCGCCCTGATGGGCCCGTCCGGCTCGGGCAAGACCACGCTCCTCTCCATCCTGGGCCTGCTGACTCACCCCGCCGAAGGCGAGGTCCTGCTGGACGGCCAGCCTATCACCGCGGGCCGCGGCGCATCGGGCCTGCGCAGCACGCAGTTCAGCTGGGTCTTCCAGACGGCGAACGCGCTCCTTCGCCGCACGGCGCTCGATAACGCGGCCCTCCAGCTCCTTTCTCGCGGCGCGGAGCGTGAGATGGCGGAGACGGTCGCCACGGCCGAACTGGAACGTGTCGGGGTGGGCCACCTGGCGGCGCGGCCGGCGCGCCTGCTCTCCGGCGGCGAACTGCAGCGCGTCTGCATCGCGCGGGCGCTCGCGGCCGCCCCGCGCTGGATTCTCGCGGACGAGCCAACCGGGCAGCTGGACCACGCCACCACGCTCGAGGTCGGTAGCGCCCTCATCGACAACCGCCCCATCGGCACGGCCGTCATTATCGCCACGCATGACCCGGAGGTTGCCGCCCGCTGCGGGCGCATCATCCGGCTCATCGACGGCGAGATCACTATCGGGGCGAGCGCGTGACCTGGCGTATCGCAGTGCTGGTGGAAGAGGGACTGGCCAACTTGCGGGCGAACGCGTTTCGTTCCTTGCTCCTGCTGGTGGTCTGCGGCGCCGGTTTCGGTGGGCTCGCCTTCCTCGAACTGCGCCAGGGCATGGACCTGACCGATTTCGCGCGCGACTACCGGGCCGGCGGCGCCTACGTCGCCATCGCCTCGGTCCAGGGAGCCGGCGTTTCCGGCGCGCGCTGCGAATCGCTCAACGGCCGTCCCGGCATCGTGGCCGCGGGCGCGTGGCGCGGCACCGGCCAGGCCACGTTCCCGACGGCCCCGGGCGTGCTCTTCCAGTCGGCGGATGTCACGCCCGGCATCCTGCGCGT
>JBGOVF010000278.1:0-4093 GCA_041477975.1 Tepidiformaceae bacterium | reverse complement strand
GCGCTCTGCATCGCCTTCAGTTGGGTGGTCCGGAGCGAGAGAATGGCAAGCACGATGGGAAACACAATGCCGACGCCCACGCGCAGGTAGAAGGCCGGGTTCGCGAGGATGCCGACATCGACCGGGCTTGCGGGCGTCGGCGTGTGACGCACCGGCACCACCAGGTTGACCAGCAGAACTACTACCTGGAACACAAGGGCGCCGATGAGGATCCAGGCGAGGTCACGCAGCGGCCACGAGGGCAGCGAGCCTTCGGTCAGATACCAGTGCCCCCAGACCATCGAAACGGAAACGGCGCCCAGCGCCAGCGTACCGCCGACGAGGCCCAACAACACCGCCGGGTAACCCCAGGCCGGTGGGGCAACGACGCCGGCGAGCAACCCGACCGCGAGCGCGCCGGCGATCGCCCCGGCGATGCCCGCCAACCGCCCGATGGGGTCCCAGCCCATGAACACCGAGAACATGTAGACCGTGCTGGCGATGATGAGCACAAGGAGCGCACGCTTCGCGGGGTCGAACCAGTTAGGGTCGAGGCGGTAGCCGTCCACGTCGTTGCCGATGTGGATGGTGCTCGCTGTCCAGAGGGCGAGCGCGCCGGCGACAGCCACGCAGAGGGCCATTGTCATGACGAAGCCGCGCGTGACGCCGCCGCGGAGGTCGCTGCCGAGGGTGATCCAGAGGCTGCCGATGCTCAATTCCGCGAGGATGAGCAGGAGGGTGTAGGGGAGTGCCTCAACGTTCACGGAGATCGAGTGTAGCGCGGGGTGTGGTTAGGGGTGGGTTGGTCTGCTGACGGGGTAATGCCCCCGGATAGGCCGGACCGTGATGCCCTCGATGTCATCAGCCTCGAGAGCCTGGTCGGTCTCGTGACTGACCAGAACCGCCATCCCGAGATCGATTCGGGCCCTGCGGTCGGCCGGGAGTGCCCCTCGTGGCGGCCTGAGCCGCCACGAACTCTTCTCGTCGCCAACGCCGACCTCCCCACGTAGCGCTACCCGCGCAGTCGCCACCTTGCGACGAGATCATCGAAAGCGGCCAGATACGGTGGTTCGTCCGATTCAATGTCAAACAGCTCAAGCCATGTTCGGACGGCCTCGAGGTTGACCGTAGGATTCCTGTTGAGGATTCCCGTGATGTCCGCCAGGTCCTTGGTCCTGCGGGCGAACGCCTTCATTACCAGGAGGTCTTCCGTTATCAAGACGGGCAGTGTGATGCCCTTCGTCTTAACAGTCCCCGCAGCTGCTATCGCTTGCCGTTCGAAATCGGTGAATGCTAGCGAGAGGTCGACGTTGACACCGGAATCGCGATGGACCAACTGGAGTACGAGCGTCTGGTGCGCCACACCGAGAGTGTCCACCAGTCGGCCCTCGAAGCCGAACCGCGCGCCTTGCTCCAGAAACTCCCGAAGCGAGTCCATGTCCGTCTCGACGATCGCGTCTACATCCTGCGTCACGCGAGGATCACCTCGAAACGCCACTGCCAGGCCGCCGATGAAAGCATGCCGAACCTGTCCCGCGGCGAACCATGCCTCAAGCGCCTCGATGGCCATGAGGAGTCTGGCCAGGATGTCCAACTTAGGCTCGGCGGGCATAGTGCCAGAGGCGGAGCCAACGGCCGCGCACTTCGTCGTCCCCTTCGCGGAGTTGGATGTCCCAGCCGAACACAGTCGCGGCTTCCAATAGGCCCGCAAACGCTGCCAGGTCCTTATCGGGGGTGCTACGCCGCCTGGCCTCGATGTCGGCGGCGTTCGCCGCCTCGAAGCCGGCCTTCCAGCGGGCGTAGTCTGACCGAACTTTCGGTGCCGTCACCGTCCCATTGTACCAGCCCGGCCGCCGCCCCTCAGTGCACCATCTTCTCCTCGCCAGCCCAGTAGGGCTTGCGCAACTCCGTTTTCAGGATCTTCCCCGGGCCGCTTTTCGGGAGCGGTGTCTCCTGGAAGACGATCTTCTTCGGGCACTTGTAGCCGGCGATGAGCTTGCGGCAGTGCTCGATGATGCCCTGCTCCGTGGGGTGCGCGCCTTCGCGGGGCACGACTACGGCGAGGACGGCCTCGCCCCACTGCGCATCCGGGATGCCGATTACAGCCGCCTCCAGCACGTCAGGGTGTTCGTAGAGGGCGTTCTCGACCTCCGTCGAGTAAATGTTCTCGCCGCCCGAAATGATCATGTCCTTCGCCCGGTCGACGATGTAGATGAAGTTCTGGTCGTCGATGGTGGCTACGTCGCCGGTGTGCATGTAACCATCGCGCAGGGCTTCGGCCGTCTCCTTTTCGCGCTTCCAGTAGCCCTTCATGACGTTCGAGCCGCGAGCGATGATTTCGCCCACCTGCCCGGGCTTCACGTCCTTGCCGGTTTCCTGGTCCACGACGCGGACATCCACGCCGGGCACCTGGCGGCCGCAGCTGGCGAGCCGGCGCGTGTCCTCGGGGCTGCCATCGAAGGTCGTCCAGTTCTTCTTCATTCCGGTCAGGAGCGGCGCCGTTTCGGTCATGCCGTAGGCCTGCACCAGTTTCGGCCCGAAGACCTTCACCGCAGCCTGGAGACGGTCGACCGGCATCGGCGAGGCGCCATAGAGGATGAGGTCCAGGCTGCTCGTATCGAAGTTCGTGGTTCCGGGGAAGTTCACGAGGAAGTTGATCATGGTCGGTACGAGGATGGTCTTCGTCACGCGGTGTTTTTCGATTGCCTCGAGGGTGGCCTGCGGCGCGAACCCCGGGATGAAGACGTGCTTGCCGCCGACCATCGTGATCGCGTAACAGGCCCAGGCGTCGGCCAGGTGGAACATCGGGGCGACGTGTAGCCAGGTGTCGTCTTCGCTGAATTGCGTCAGCACGACCGCGTGCTCGGCGTTCGAAACGATGTTGCGCTGGGTGAGCATCACACCCTTCGGCAGGCCGGTCGTGCCGCCGGTGTAGCAGAGATTAAGCATGTCGTTCTCGTCCCACTCGCGGACGGAGTGGTCGAGCGGCTTGTTGTCCGCTACCAACTGTTCGTAGTCAACGCAGCCCGGCGCCTCGCCGTTGAGGAGGATGACGTGCTTAATGCCCGGCGTCCCGGCCTTGAAGTGGTTGTAGAGCTCCAGGTATTCGGGCCCAAGGATGAGCGCTTTGATCTCGCCGTCGTTGAGGATGAACTCGAGTTCGTGCGCGGCCAGGCGGATGTTCAGCGGGGCCAGCGGCATCCCGGCGATATCGGTCACGAAGTACGTTTCGAAGTAGCGGTGCGAGTTATTCGCGAGGATCGCGATGTTATCGCCGGGCTTGAGCCCGAGGCCCAGGAGGCCGGCCGCGAGCCGGTGGATGCGCTCCGAGGTTTGGCGGTAGGTGTAACAGACATCGCCGTCGACCAGCGCTGGCCGATCGGGGTAGAGCTTGAGGGCGTGGTTCAGAACATCGCGCAGCAGCACGGGGCGCCTCCGGGGAAACGTGGTGGGCCGGATTGTACTGCGAGTTGGCGGTTGTCAGTGCTCAGCTGCCAGCTTTCGGTTCGCAACCGGGGGTCGCCGTTCAGGCGACGATTGGTTGGGCCGGCGTGCGCTGGCGGACGCCTTCGACTTCTGCAGGGAGGACTTCGAGGACCGATGCGATCTCGGCGCCGGTCGTGCTCTCGCCCAGGCTGAAGCGCACGCTACCCACCGCCTGGCGGATTGGGACGCCCATCGCCATCAACACGTGCGAGGGCTCCCAGGTCGAGTTCGAACACGCGCTCCCAGAGCTCACGGCGATCCCGCGGCGGTCCAGGGCGGCCACCAGCGCGTCGCTTTCGATGCCGTTAAACGAAATGTTGAGGTTGTTGGGGAGGCAGTCCTCCTGGCAGCCGTTGACGAGCACCTCGGGCACGCGCGCAACGATGCCGTCGCGCAGTTGCTCGCGGAGGGCGCGCACGCGCCGGTCCCGTTCCGCGATCGCGGTCGAAGCGACCGCCAGCGCCGCGGCCGTGCCGGCGATGCCGGCGACGTTCTCCGTGCCCGCGCGGTTCTGCATCTCCTGGCCGCCGCCGTGGAGGAGTGGCCGGAACGGCGTCGCGCGGCGCAGGAAGAGCACGCCGCTGCCCTTCGGCCCGCCGAACTTGTGGGCGGAGAGGCTGAGCCCGTC
>JBGOVF010000032.1:0-11010 GCA_041477975.1 Tepidiformaceae bacterium | reverse complement strand
GAGCCGCGCGTCGCGCCGGAGGAGGGGCTGAGGCGATTGTGGGATTGGATCCAGGCCAATCAGAATCTATTCCGTTAGGTCTATTGTCCGCCTCTCGCCTTTATCTTATAATCACGCTCACCGGCACCCTCTCCACCGCGCTCGACACGGCCAGCGATCTGCTGGGCGGCATCTTCGGCCAGGCCGCCAACGTGGCAAATAATGTCCGCTCGGCGTCGTGGCAGAAAGAGCACGACACAGCGTTTGCGAACGCCATCGAAGAAGCCAGCCGCACTTCAAAAAGTGCAAGCGTTGCGGAAAGTGGGTGGACGACGACTGCTGGAACCCGGACCGGACGTTGTGCAAAGACTGTGCGCCTGATTTAGAGGAAGAAGCCTCCGCGATCCAGACCGAAGCAGCGATCATGGATGCCCGCACGAAGGCACAGCAGGTCGAATACTTCCAGGCCGACAAGTTCAAGCAAACGGTAGTCGGCGCGTGCCCGCACTGCGGCGCCAAGCTGACGGGCGGCAAGTTCTGCCCGGAGTGCGGCAAGCCGGTGGCCGCCAAGAAATTCTGCACCGAGTGCGGCAAGGAAGTTCAAGCCGGCGTGAAGTTCTGCCCGGAGCGCGGGGCGACGCAGGAGGCGCCGGGGGCAGGCGTGGGAGCAAGGACCGGGGCGGTAATGCGGGGCTGATTCTGCTTGTCGTCGCTATCGTTGGCGCGATCCTCGCACCGATCGTTGCCCAGGCTATCAAGTTCGCGGTGAGCCGGCGGCGGGAGTACCTCGCCGATGCGAGCGGTGCGCTGCTCTGCCGCAACCCCGGCGCCCTGGCTGATGCGCTTCAGAAGATTTCGGGGGACCCGGAGCCGCTGGAAGCGGCCAATAAGGCGACGGCGCACATGTACATCGCGAACCCGCTGAAGGACCACGCCAGCTTCCTGAACAACATGTTCGATACGCACCCGCCGATCGAGGAGCGGATTCGCCTTCTGCGTTCGATGTAATTCGGCGCCCATGGCGGTGCCCGCGGCCTTACAATGGCGCGTGGCCGCCAGGCCGTGGAGGAACGTTGATGGCAGACAAGTCAGCGGCCGTCGGTGAGATGGACGCCGGGTACGCCCGCTTCCGCGAAAAGATCGCGGACCTCCCGGATTCGGCTTACAGCGAACGGTGGCTCGGCGATTGGGACCTCTCGCAACTACTTGCGCACATGGTTGGCTGGTATGGCGAGATGACGGGCGCCTGCGACCGCGCCGCCCGCGGCGAGCGCCCGACGCCGGAAGGTGTCGACTACAGTGACTCCGACGCCTGGAACGCGAAGTTCGCCTCGAACGCCAAACCCGGCAAGACGGCGCTCGCCGCCTGGGACGCCGCCTATGGCCGCTACAAAGCCGCCGCCCAGGCTCTTCCCGACAACCTCTACGGCACGGATCCGGAGCGCGGGCGGCCGCTCATTGGCAACCGCCTCTTGCAAGGCGCGGGCATCGGGCATTTCGAAGAGCACCAGGGCCAGCTCGAAGAGTGGCTTGGGTCGCGCAAGTAGCCTCGCGGCGAAGGAGCCGGCGTGGAGTTGCCGTTGTTTCCCCTGCGCACGGTTTTATTCCCCGGCATGGCGCTGCCGCTGCGCGTTTTCGAAGAGCGCTACAAGACCATGGTGCGCGAACTGCTGGGAAGCGGTGGGCACTTCGGCGTGCTCCTGATCCGAGACGGTAGCGAGGTTGGCGGGGGGGCCACGCCCTACGACGTGGGCACCACCGCGCGCATCGAACAGTGGCGCGAAGTCGATGAGGGGCGGTTCGTGCTCACGGGCCGGGGTGTGCGCCGTTTCCGGCTGATTCGGATGCTCTCGCCGCGCCCCTATCCGTACGGCGAGGTGGAGTTCATCGACGATGCGCCGGCACCCCTCGAACCGGCGCTGCGGCGGGCCGTCGAGACCGTGCGCGCGACGTTCCCGGTGTACTTCAGGCTCGCGCTGTCGCTAACGGACCAATGGGCGCAGGGCCTCCCGCTGCCCGCGGAACCGCATGCCATGGTCAACTTTCTTGCGCCGTGGCTTCAAGTGGATGAAGAAGCGAAGCAGCGCCTGCTGGAGATAGAGCCCGCCTCGCAGCGCGTCGCGCACCTGGCGGAGGTGATTGATGACCTGCTTGGTCGGACACGAGAAGAGGTCACTGCCTATCGTCGGCGGAAGTTCGGGGGCCCGGGAGCTCTGAATTAGCCGACTATGGCAACGCGAGCATGCGTTCCAGCGCGACGAGTGACCACTTGCGGGTCTCGGCATCGACACGGACCTCGTTGACGACGTGCCCCTGCACCAGCCCTTCGAGCACCCAGGCGATGTAGGCCGGGTGGATGCGGTACATCGTGCTGCATGGGCACACCACCGGGTCCAGGCAGAAGACGGTCTTGTCCGGGTGCGCCTTTGCGAGGCGATTTACCAGGTTGATCTCTGTGCCCACAGCCCAGGTCGAGCCCGCGGGCGCTGCCGAGATGACTTTGACGATCTTCTCGGTTGAACCCCAGTCGTCGGCGGCCTGGACGACTTCCCAGCGTGTCTCCGGGTGGACGATGACGCGGACGCCGGAGTGCTCCAACCGCGCCTTTTCGATCTGTTCGACCGAGAATCGCTGGTGGGTGCTGCAGTGGCCCTGCCAGAGGATGGCCTTCGCCTTCCGGAGCCGTTCCGCGGTGACGCCGCCGCTGGGGCGCCGCCAGTTCCAGAGCACCATCTCGTCGAGCGGGATGCCCATGTCCCAGCCGGTGTTGCGGCCCAGGTGCTGGTCCGGGAAGAAGAGAATCTTGTCGCCGCGCTCAAACGCGTAGTCGAAGGTCTTGCGGGCGTTGCTGGAGGTGCACACGATGCCCTCGCGCTCGCCCACGAAGGCCTTCAGGCTGGCGGCGCTGTTCATGTAAGTAATTGGGATGACCTTCGCCGAATCACCAAGGACGGCCGCGATTTCGTCCCACGCGGCGTAGACGTCGTCGGGGTCCGCCATATCGGCCATCGAGCAGCCGGCGGCCATGTTCGGGAGGATCACGCGCACATCCGGGCTGGTCAGGATGTCGGCGGATTCGGCCATGAAGTGCACGCCGCAGAAGACGACGAACTCGGCGCCATCCTGTTCAGCCGCGTGGCGGGCGAGCTTGAAGCTGTCGCCGGTGAAATCGGCGTACTTGATCACTTCGTCGCGCTGGTAGTGGTGGCCGAGGATGACGAGTCGCTTACCGAGCCTGGCCCGAGCAATCGAGATGCGGCGATCGAGTTCTTCGGGGGACTGTTCGAGATACTGGCGGGGGATGTCCTGCTGCCAACTGATGAAGGCCGGCTCCTGGGCCAGAGGCACCGGGACGAGGGCATCGGTTGGGCAGGTGTCGGGGTCCGAGTAGTCCGGAAGAGGGGTAGCGATAAGCCGGCGTGGCCGAAGAAGCGTTGACGTCATGCGAGCGCCTTTCGAGTCCGTGGACTTAGTGTCACTGTAACACTATCTCGTGTCTACACAGTGCCATGCCCCCAAGAAGGTGTCAACCCGACACTAAGTCCTGGAAGACGAGTGAAAGGCCCTCGTTACGGCTTGCGGCGGGAGCGTTGGCGGACCCAGTTCCGGCTGATCATGAAGCGCGTGGTGAGGCGTGAAAGCCCGAAACCGAGGAGCATCGCGAAGAGCACAAAGGTAAGCGTGGTGAGCGTGGAATCACCCAACGCCTGGACGACGATTCCCACGTACAGGCCGATGAAGAGGCCGAGTGTCGTGCCGAGGTAGACGGGGAAGGTCTTCCATTTCCACTCGGGCAGCGGACGGGGCGTTGGCGCTGCAACGGCGGGCGCCTGGGGGCGCGCCGCGGCCGGTGTGCGCCGTGGGCGTTTTCGCGTCGCGGTCACGAGGGCACGTCGTAGCGCAGCCGGAACGCCATGTCGCAGCGCAGGCAAAGCGGGACGATGTCCCGGCCGAGGATGTCACGAAAGCCGATCACGTGCGCCCCGCAGGGGTCGCCGGGCTCGCGCACGCGGGCATCGGGGAAATGGAAAAGGCCACCGCAACTCGCGCAGACCAGCACACTGCGCCGACCGGCGGGCTCTTTGCACTCACAACAGATTCGGTCATTCATCTCCGTCCCTGGACAAAAGTCACGACGTCGCGGCGTTCGAACAAGAGCACGCCGCCGGATGTGCGGCGATGGCGAAGCTGGCCGGCCGTAGCCGCTTCGGTGAGCGCCGCTTCGCTGAGACCGGCGATAGCGGCCGCTTCGCCTGCATCGAGGATCTCATTGAGGTCTGCGGGGGCAGCCTCTGGGTGGAGACATCTATTGCAGGCGAACTCGAGGCCAAGGTGCTCTTCGCTGATCCAGACCTCGCCGCAGTCGTCGCCGGGAAGGTCGTTGCGCTGGTTCAAATGGTATGGCTGGCCGCAGGCGTTGCACTCCGCGATCATGTGCGGCGCGAGTTCCTTGCCGCAGACGGAGCATGAAGTTTTGGTACTTGTCATAGTCCCCGGTCGCCCGCCCGGAAGGTTACCGTATCCTTGACTCGCACGGAATGTACTCTCTATGATCATAGCGCTTTAGCAATTCTTTGCGGGCCCGGAAGCTCGCGGCTCACCAAGTCTTGTGCAGGAGGATCTGTGCCGCTGGCCCCACCACCTGCCTACGACGACCTCCAGGAGCGGCTCGGTGTGAAGCCGCTGCCCGATGACCTCCTCGGCCAGGCGCTGACCCACGCTTCGTACCTGAACGAAGCCGATGCCGATGCGGAATCGAACGAGCGGCTGGAGTTCCTGGGCGATTCGGTCCTGGGAATGATCATCGCGAACGAACTCTTCAAGCTCTACCCGAACGCCGGCGAGGGCGAACTGACCCGGATGCGCGCGGACCTCGTGCGCGGGCGAACTTTAGCGGTGGCGGCGGCACGCCTTGGCCTTGGCGAGCACATGATCCTGGGCCGCGGCGAAGAGTCAGCCGGAGGCCGGACGCGGGAACGTAACCTCGCCGGCGCCCTGGAGGCCATGGTTGGGGCGGTCTACCGCGCGCAGGGCTATCGTTCGGCCCGGTCACTGATCCTTCGCCTTCTCGGGCCCGAGTTGCAGCAAGTTCGCCGCGAAGGCGCGCGCATCGACCCCAAGTCCAGCCTTCAGCACCTCGTCCAGGCTCGCTGGCACGAACCACCGGACTATGTGACGGTTGAGGAGGAGGCTGGTGGGGGAGGCCGGAGGTTCACCGTGGAAGTGCGGGTGGCCGGGGAGACGCTGGGCCGCGGCGAGGGCCCGAGCAAACGCGAGGCACAGCAAAAGGCGGCGCACCAGGCCGTGACACGCCTGGCTGCTGAAGAGCGGGGCGGGGGCTAGCGGTTGTACCTGAAACGACTCTCCGCCCAGGGCTTCAAGAGCTTCGCCTCCCGGACGACGTTCGAATACGGGCGCGGAGTGACAGCGGTCGTCGGTCCCAACGGGTCGGGCAAGAGCAACGTCTCCGATGCCATTCGCTGGGTGCTGGGCGAACAGAGCACGAGGCTCCTGCGGGCGAAGAAGCAGGAAGACATCATCTTCGCGGGCGGTAGCGAGCGGGCCGCAGTTGGCATGGCAGAGGTCCTGTTGACGCTCGACAACGAAGAGCGGTGGCTGCCAGTCGACTTCAGCGAGGTCGAAATTGGGCGCCGGGTCTACCGGAACGGCGATTCCGAGTACCTGTTGAACGGCTCTCGCGTCCGCCTGAGAGACATCCTGGACTTGCTCACGAAGGGCGATGTCGGCCAGAACAGCTACTCGATCATGGGCCAGGGTCTCGTCGACGAAGTGCTGAGCATGTCGCCGGAAGAGCGGCGGTCATTCCTGGACGAGGCCGCGGATGTGAAGCGCTTCCGTACCCGGATAAAGGAAGCGCAGGACCGGCTGGCCGCCACGCGGGATAACATCGACCGCGTCACGCTGATCGTCGGCGAAATCGAACCCCGGTTGGCCCAGCTGAGCCGCCAGGCGGAACGGGCAGCGGAGCACCGGCGCCTCTCGGCGGAACTCATTGAGCTGCTGCGCGTGTTCTATGAGCACCGCTGGAGCGAAGCCCACAATTCCGTTGTGCGCGCGGGGGCGGCGCTGGACCAGAGCCATGCGGAGGACGCCGCGGCCGCTCAGCGGGTAAGTCAGTTGCGCGAGCAGTTGCGGACGCTGTCGGACGAGATTCGCAAGCGGCGCGACGCCATCGCTCGCCGTGACGCGCGCAGCACCGAGATCGAGCAGCGGTTCTCCGCCACCGAACAGGCGATTGCGCTCGATCGCGAGCGGCACGCGATGACTTCGAGCAGGCGCGAAGAGGTGCAACTCGAACTAGAGGCGCTCGAAGGCGAGAAGCTCGTGCTGTCGACCGCCGATGTCGATGACGGACGACGCGGCATCGAAGTGGTGGAGGAGGCAGAGGACGCCCGCGCGGCGGCGACCCGCACCCGCTCGGAGCTCGATGCGGCGGAACGCGAGTATTCGGCCATTCGGAGCAAAGTTCAGGAGCTGCGGGACGGAGCCGAAGGCGACGACCGGCGTGCCACCGCCACCGCAGTTGAGATTGAGGCGGCAGTTCGTCGGGCCACGGAGCTGGACCGCGAACGCGAACAGATTGCTGCTCGCCGAAAGGCGGTCGTGGTCGAGTTGATCGGGTACGGGCGGCGCTACGCCGAAGCCCGAGCCGGTGCGGCCGAGGGCGAGGACCGGCTGGAGGTGGCGCGCGCGGAAGCGGATGAGGCCCGCGAGCGGCTTGCCAAGGTGCAGGACGAAGTGCGTACGTACGAAGCGGCCGGCAACCAGGACCTGCGCGAATTGGACCACCTGGAGGGGCGCCTCGACGCCCTGGTTCGGGTGCAGGCCGAGCACGACGGCGTAGCCGCCGGGACGCGCAACGTCCTGATCATGGGCCAGGCGCTCATCGAAGGCGTGGCGCCCGGCAGCCTCGGGGAGCCGCCGGAAGTGCAGGGCGTGGTTGGCCTGCTCGCCCGCCAGTTGAAGGTGCCCGCCGGGATGGAGGTGGCGATCAACGCCGCCCTCGAGCAACGCCTCCACGCCGTTGTCGTTGAATCCGAAGCGACCGCCCTCGAGGCCATTGCACTGCTGCAGCGGCGAAGACACGGCCGGGCCCAATTTCTGCCGCTCGACACGGTCCGCCACGTCTACCCTTTGAACTTGCAGAAGGAGCGCGGCGTGGTGGGCGTGGCAGCGAAGCTGGTCCGCTGCGAGAACCAGATGCGCCCGCTGGTAGACACACTGCTCGGGCGCGTAATCATCGTCGAGGATGTGCAGACGGGGCTTCGAATGATCCGGCGGGCGCTCGGGTCCGTCGTCACGCTCGACGGCATCTTCATCGAGCAGACGGGCGTCATGTCTGGCGGGACATCGGGCGCCGAAGAG
The DNA here is from genome assembly GCA_041477975.1 of Tepidiformaceae bacterium. Taxonomy (GTDB): domain Bacteria; phylum Chloroflexota; class Dehalococcoidia; order Tepidiformales; family Tepidiformaceae; genus JBGOVF01. The sequence goes on along the minus strand of JBGOVF010000032.1, from coordinate 3,645 downwards.
GGCGCCTTCCTGCGCCAGCGGGAGCTGGACGAACTGCCCGGGCGGATCGAGGAGTTGCGCAAGAAGACGGAAGTGAGTGCGAGCCGAATCGAAAGCGCGCGGGCGGCGATCGACCAGCTCGCCCGCCGATCGCATGAAGCGGACGCGGCATACGAAATGGCCCGGCGCGGCCTTGAAGGCGCCCGCGCCGACCTCGAACGCGAACGGGAGCGGCTGCTTCGCCTGCGGAGAGACATGGACAGCGTGCTTTCGAAGCTCGCGGACATCGCGAGAGAACGGGAATCCCGCGTCCGCGATGTCGAAACACTGAGGATCACCCTCGCCCAGTCGGAGGCCCGCCGGGATGAACGGCGGGCGACGATGGCGGAGCTGGAGTCGGAACTCGCGCAGACCACCGAACGGCGGGAGGCTGCACTGCGGGCGGTTTCCGAAGCGAGCGCCCGGCAGGCGACCGTCGAAGGCGAACGCCGCACGATCGAGGCGATGCGCGAGCAGCACGACAAGACGATCGAGCGCCTCACCAACCAGATCGCCGCGAAGCGGCTGCACGCCCGAAATCTGGAGCTCGAGGGGAGCGTCATCGACGAACGGCTGGGCAAGCTCGCGCACGAGTTCGAAGCGGTTCGAGCCGCCCAGGTGCGTTACTCCGAAGATGCTGCCCCGGACCGCGATGAACTCCACCGGCTGGAGAACCACGAGCGCACGATCCAGGAGGAGTACAGCGAGGCGCAGGCGTCGTTGCTTGAGATCGATCGCCGCCGCCTGGACCTAGAGGCCGAAGTCGCGCGCACCAACGAGCACATCGAGTATCTGCGCAGCGAGATGGCCCGGGAGGGCCTGGCGCCGGATCGCACGGGCGCCATCGTTTCGCTGGACCTGGCGGCCACGGGCGCGGTTGTGGAAGCCGAACCGAGGCCAGTGCAAGGCGGTGCGCCTATTGATGTGGAGGACACCCGCGCCCGCATCGAAGAGCTTCGCCGCCAGATCCGCCGGCTGGGCGCGATCAACGCCGAAGCACCGGAGGACTTCCAGGAGTTCAGAGACCGGCACGAGTTCCTGACGACTCAGCTCTACGACCTCTCCCAGGCCGAAGCGCAGCTCCGCGAGGCCATCGCCGAGCTCAACGGCGAGATCCGCGTCCGTTTCACCACGACTTACGAGAAGGTGAACAAAGCCTTCGGCGAGTACTTCTCGTCGTTCTTCGGCGGCGGCGAAGCGACCTTGTTGCTGACTGACCCCGAGAACATCGCCGAGGCCGGGATCGAGATTGAGGCGCAGCCTCCCGGCAAGAAGATCAAGAGCCTCGCATTGCTCTCCGGCGGCGAGCGTTCGCTCACCGCGGTCGCCCTGCTCTTTGCCCTGCTCTCCGCGAATCCCGCCCCGTTCTGCGTGCTTGATGAAGTGGACGCGGCGCTGGACGAGGCGAACGTCGGCCGCTTCACGAGCGCGCTCAAGACCCTGGCGGAAAAGACCCAGTTTCTCGTGGTAACGCACAACCGCCGGACGATCGAGGTAGCGGACGCCATCTACGGCGTTTCCATGGGCCGCGATGGTGTGTCGAAGGTGCTCTCCCTGCGGCTTGCCGACCTGCCGCAGAACTGACCGTTGACGCCGGCGCCTCTAACATCGTGACGAATCGGCCCTGAGGAGTTGCATGCGTGCGGTTCTGGCGAAAGAAGACTCAGGCGGAAGAGCAGGCCGAGGCCCAGGTGGCGGCGGCCGTTCAAGAGCCGCTCGAGCCCACTGCCGAGGAGCGGGCCGAAGTCCACGAGCAGACCGAACGGGCGGTGGAACGCACGCGCCGGGGATTCTTCAGCCGCCTGGGGGCGATCTTCGAGAGGGCGGACTTCGACGATGACCTTTGGGACGAGCTCGAAGAGGTTCTTATCGCCTCCGACGCGGGGTTGCCCACGACCACAGTCGTCCTCGACACCATCCGCAAGCAGGTGCGGGACGGGGGGGTGAAGCAGAGCGCGCGCGTGCGCGAACTGCTGCGCGAAGAACTCATCGCGATTCTGGAGGAGCCGGGAGACGCGCCGCCGGCCTGGGCCCGGCCTGATGCGCCCCCGATGCTCATCCTGCTGGTGGTCGGCGTGAATGGCGCCGGAAAGACGACCACGATCGCGAAGATGGCGAACGCCTTCAAACGCGACGGCGCCACCGTGGTGCTCGGAGCGGCCGATACCTTCCGCGCGGCGGCGACTGACCAGCTCAAGGTGTGGGGCGAGCGTGTCGGTGTCCGGGTCGTGGCGCACCAGCCAGGGGCAGACCCTGGCGCCGTGGTGTTCGACACGCTCTCCGCGGCCGAAACCGCGCACGCCGATGCCGTCATCATCGACACAGCCGGACGCCTGCACACAAAGACGAACCTGATGGAAGAGCTGAAGAAGATGAACCGCATCATCCAGCGCAACCACCCGGATGGCCCCCACGAGACACTGCTCGTGCTCGACGCCACATCCGGACAGAACGGGCTGATGCAGGCGAAGACCTTCGCCCAGGCAGTCGGCGTCACAGGCATCGTCCTTGCCAAGCTGGATGGAACGGCGAAGGGCGGGATCGCCTTCGCGATCGCGCACGAACTGGGCATCCCGGTGCGGTTTATCGGCACGGGCGAGAAGGTCGGCGACCTCGCTCCGTTCGACCCGCACGAATTCGTCGATTCACTCCTGGCCTGAGAGGTAGTTGGATGGGCGACGTGCTGGCGTTTTGGCTTGTCGCCACGCTGATCGCGTTGCTCGCGTTCCCGATCACTTCGGCGCTGCTCCGCCGCCTGCCCGATGCCGGAGCGGGGATGAGCTTCGCTGCCGGGCTCGTGCTCGCGGGTTACGGCTACTTCGTTTTGCGTACGTTCAGCGTGCTGCCCGCCGGCCGGGGCGGCTACCTGCTGGCCCTCGGCCTGCTCGGCCTCGCCGGTGCGGCAACCGCGGGCCGCGACCGGCGCTTCCTCTCGACAGTGCGGCGCACGTGGCCGGGCATGGTGGTGGCCGCCGGGGTGTTCTCCCTCGCGTTCTTCGCCTACGTCGCGTTCCGTTCCTACAACCCGGACATCGGGGGGACAGAACAGCCGATGGACCTGATGTACCTCAATGCGACGCTGGTCTCGCCCGACTATCCGCCGCAGGATCCATGGCTTTCGGGGGAGCGCGCGAGCTACTACTACTTCGGGTACCTGCAATCGGGCGTGCTCAGCGCGACTGCAGGCGTGCCGGCTTCGACTGGCTACAACCTTTCGCTCGCGTACACGTTCGCTGCCGCGGCCGCAGGTGTGGCGTCGCTGGCGTTCGGGCTGGCGCGGTGGATCCTCGGGTCGCGGGCGCAACAGTGGGCGTTGGCGGCGGGCGGAATCGCCGTGGCGATGCTCCTTTTCGTCGGGTCGCTCTCGGCTATTTTCGAATGGTCGGCCGCGCACGGGCACTACAACTCGACTCTCTACGGGGATCTCGGATTGAACTGGCTACTGCCCTGCGGGCCGGGCCAGACCGAGAACTGTTACGCGCACGAGGAGAACCCGCGGACAACCGCCTGGTATCCAACCCGCTACTGGTTCTGGTGGGACCACACGCGCCTCATCCCGGGGACGATTGTGGAAGTGCCGTTCTTCAGCTTCCTCCTCGGCGACCTTCACCCGCATGTGATGTCGAT
>JBGOVF010000365.1:0-3518 GCA_041477975.1 Tepidiformaceae bacterium | reverse complement strand
CTTCATCAAAGTCGACTTCCCGGCGTTCGTGTATCCCACCAGCGCCACCACGGGCATCCCGGCGCGTTCGCGCCTGCGCCGGTAAAGTGCGCGCTGCGTCCGAACCTCCTCGAGGTCGCGCTTGATCTTGCTGATCCGGCTGCGAATGAGCCGGCGGTCGGTCTCGATCTGCGTTTCGCCCGGCCCGCGCGTCCCGATCGCTCCTTCCATCCGTTCGAGGTGTGACCACTGCCCGGCCAGTCGCGGCAGAAGGTACTGCATTTGCGCCAGCGCCACCTGCAACCGGCCCTCCCGCGTCTGCGCCCGCGTCGCGAAGATGTCGAGAATGAGCGCCGTGCGGTCGATGACCTTCACCCCCAGCGCCTTCTCCAGGTTCCGCTGCTGCGAAGGCGACAGCTCATTATCGAAGATGACCACGTTCGCGTTGGCAGCCTTTCGCCCCTCGACTACTTCCTCCACTTTGCCCTTGCCGATATAGGTCGCGGCCACCGGCTGGTCCAGCTTCTGGGTCGCCGACCCAACGACATCCGCACCTGCGGTCCGCGCAAGCTCGCCAAGCTCCGCGAGTGACTCATCGGCCGGCAGCAACGCCCCGTGCAGGTCCGCCGCCACCAGGAACGCGCGGTCGACAATCGGTGCCGTGGAGTGTGTGGTTCTGGGCAATGAGCCTCTAGCCTTTGGGCGCAGGAACGCTGAGCCGCTTGCAGATGTCGCGGACGGTCTTGTTGTCGAGTTCGTTGTGCCGCGGAATGGTCTGGAACCGGTTAGAGACCGGGTTTTTCCAGATGGAATGCCCGCTGCCCTCCCGAAGGAGGAAACACCGTTGTTCTGTCAGGTGGCGAATAAACGCGGAACGCTTCACCCAACGGTAACGGTCTGCTTGAACGCCGTCGCTGAAAGCTCCTTCGTCGCCTCGTCGCGGAGGTACTCGAGGACCAGCTCGATGGCGGCCACGAGGTCCTCGCAGGCGGCTTCCGGAGTCCTACCTTGCCCAATCGCCGCAGGCACCTCGGGGCACGATGCCACCCACCATCCGTCGTCGCCAGGCTCGATAATCGCCGTGAACTCGTTTCGCATCTGCCTAAGTCTATCAGAACCCGACTGCCCGGCCGCCGTTCACGGCGCGAACATCTGTTGAAGCACCGAGAGAACGGTTCGAGTCACCGACCTGTCCATCGTACCGAGTCGGCGGGCCAATCGAACCTGATCGACGGTCCGAATTTGATCCAACACTACGAACCCGCGACGGCCCTGGAACCGGCACGGCACACGCGTTGGGTACGCCTTTCCTCCCGTGGTCATCGGCGCCACGATCGCGGTCCTCACATTAGCGTTCATCTCGTCGGGCGAGACAACGAGGCACGGCCGGGTCTTCTGGATTTCGGTTCCGACGGTCGGATCGAGGGTGACGAGGTAGACCTCGAAACGCGCTACTCCCACTCCCAATCCTCGGTATCCCACTCGGAACCGACCGGCTCGTCCAACAACGCGTCGTCCCCGGTCGCAGCCATTTCGGCGAAGGCCTCGCTCCATCCGTCGCGCGGTCGCCGCTGGGTGCGAAGGACGATGCTCTTGCCCTCAAGGGTCATCTCAAGCTCGTCGCCCAGTTCCGCCGCGTCGATCAATGCGCGGGGAATCCGAACTCCATGAGAGTTCCCAACACGTATCAACTTGGTCTGCATATCGCGCTCCGTACCCACATTGTAGTCACATTGGACCACCACCAACAAGAGCGCTCCGGTGTGTTGGCGGCAGGGTTTGGGGCGGTCTAGGTCCTCTTCCAGCGCAGCCTGCCGATCGAACGGAACTTGCTGACGGCGAGGGCATTCCGCTCATTGCGGGCACGGGAGCCAGGAACCGCCAGTGACGCCTCGACCTGCTCGCGAGTCGCCTCGTATATCTCGAACGCCTCCATATCCTCGTCGAGCAGGACGAGAAGTACGACATCCCAGTCATGGTTCAGGTTGATGCTCGGCACCATTCCGGGTTTCGCCGATTGGGCACACAGCGGCCCTTGATCTGAACGCGGACTTCCTGGCCGTGAGCCCGCTCAACCGCGTCGAAACCCGCTTGTCGCGCCACCGCCAGGTCCAAACCGAGGAGCCGCGCGGCTTCGTACTCGGCCACTTCTCCGGTGATTCCAATGGGATTGTTCGTCAGAACGCGGTAGTCCTTCGCGAGTTGCTTCGCCCGCGCAAGGAGGTCGTTCAACTCCTTCGAGTTCCTGGAGTTCGTGTCCAGCACGGCCCTGCCCCCTTGTCTGACGCCCGCCCGCAGACCCACGGTAAAGCTACAGCCCCTTCCAGCCCTCCAGCCGCCGCAGCCCCTCCTCCATGCGGTCGTCCGGCGTCGTGACGCTCAGTCGAATATAGCCCTCGCCGTTGAGCCCGTAGCCTCGGCCCGGCGTCACCACCACCGAGATGTCCTCAATCAGGCGCGCCGCGTACTCGGCGCTCGTCACGCCCTGCGGCAACTTCGCCCACACGTAGAGAGAGGCCCGGGGGACATCGACTTCCAGGCCGATGTTGCGCAGCGACTGCACCATGCGGTCGCGCCGCCTCTGGTAGATGGCGTTGTGCTCGTCGATGCAGTCCTGTGGGCCGTACACGGCTTCTATAGCCATGCGTTGGATCGCCTGCGGGATGCCGCTGTCGATGTTCGATTTCACGCGCATCAGCGCATCGATCATCTGCGCGTTCCCAACCACCATCCCGATTCGCCAACCGGTCATGTTGTAGACCTTGGACCACGAGTTGAACTCCACCGCTACGTCGCGCGCGCCCGGCACCTGGAAAATCGAGACCGGCTTGTAACCGTCGAAGGCCACATCGCAGTACGGGTTGTCGTGCATGATCGCCACGTCGTATTTCTTGGCCCACGCCACGGCCCGCTCGAAGAAGCCGATGTCGGCCACCGCGCCCGTGGGGTTGTTCGGGTAATTGAGCCAGATCAGCTTCGCCTTCGAAGCCACGTCTGCCGGGATCTTGTCGAAGTCGGGCTTCCAACCGCCTTCGCGCGTACACGGAACCCTGTAGCTCTCGCCGCCCGCGAACATCGTCCCCACTTCGTACACGGGGTAGCCGGGATCCGGCACGAGCGCGATGTCGCCGGGATCGATGAAGCACAGCGCAATGTGCCCGATGCCCTCTTTCGAGCCGATGAGCGGAAGCGTTTCCTTCTGGGGATCGAAGCGGATTTCGAATCGTCGCTGATACCAATCGGAGATGGCCTGCCGCAACTCCGGCAGGCCTTCCGACTCTGGATAGCGATGGTTCGTTGGGTCGTCCACAGCCCTATGCAGCGCATCGATAATGTGCTTCGGCGTGGGGATGTCCGGGTCGCCGATGCCGAACGTCACCACATCGTGGCCCTCGGCTCGCTTCGCGGCGATCTTCCTGGAGATCTCAGCGAACAGATACGGCGGCAGGGACTCGACGCGTTTGGCGAGCTTCATCGATACATCCTGGGTTAGTTCTGGTGGCGCCGCTGCCGGAAACGGCGGTGGGTGCGGATCGTCT
>JBGOVF010000391.1:0-3324 GCA_041477975.1 Tepidiformaceae bacterium | reverse complement strand
GGCGGCGTCATGCAGCTCACGCGCGTCTGCGCGATCGAATACGCGGCCCAGGGCGTGCGCGCGAACTGCATCTGCCCCGGCGGCACGCTCACTCCCATCCTCTACGCGAACCCCTCGCTGGCCGCCCCGGTCGACCCGGAGCTCCTGCGCGGCCGCCTGGCCAACCTCCAGCCCATCCCCCGCGCCGGCCTCCCGGAGGACATCGCTAACGCGGCCCTCTGGCTCGCCTCCGACGAATCCTCGTTCGTCACCGGCCAGGCGATCGTCGTCGATGGCGGCTGGGTCGCCTCGGCCCGCACCCCGCCCGCGCGCCCGCAGTAGGCTCTGCACGGCCACGGGAGCAGGGAAGGTCGCGCGTCAGCTACGGGGCTTCGGGTTTCAGGCCTCGCGGCTAGTCGTAGTCGCCAGGGCGGATTTCCACGACACGCCGAACGATGCCCGGCAGGGTTGGCGCGGGTGGCCTCTCCGGGCCTGTTGGCAGGAAGAGTTGCAGCTCCTCGCGACTGTCCGGGTAGCGGTACTTTCGGATAAGCCGGTATCCATCTTCGAGTGCAGGGGAACCAGGGTCCGCTGCCTCGACGGCGACGAGCGGCGCGCCATCGCGGGTCTCGTGGAAGCCGCGCGGGTACTTGTCTTCGATCTCAGGGTCCTCTTCGACCTCGATCTCGCGGATGGAGACATACGGCACCTGGCAAAGGTCGTGCCAGCGCTTCACCGTCTCCCCATCGGGGGCGGTATAGAGGCAGGTGCCCCAGCTCGAACCCGGCTCCCAGTAACTCCGCACCCAGCTGACCCCAAGGACGCTCGGTTCCCAGGCGATGTGGCGGTCGTCTTCGGAAAGGCCCATGGAGATCATGTTCTGGATGGCGGCGGCATCGACCTGCTCCCAGCTCATATCGGGAGGCACGTCTCGCAGGATGGCGAAGCGCTTCACCGGCGTAACTCCTCGCGGTCCTCTTCGTGCAGTCGCACCGGGAGCAGCACGGCATCGAGGTCGGACTTTCGAATGCGAAGGGACCGTTGCCCGAAGATGCGCCGGGCTGGCAACCGCCCGCTTCGCACCCATGCCCGGACGGTCTGGACATGGACGCCGAGATAATCCGCAATTTCCTCCGGCGAGTAAAGACGTTCGAGGCCGGTCGGCGTGGTCTCCGCCCGCTGGCCGCCGGCACTGATGATGCGGTCGACGTCTTCGGGGCGGATGCCGAGTTCGCCGAACACCCTGGCCGGCAGGCCCTCGGTGGTGCGCATGAAGGTCATCAACCAGTGGAGGTCGTCGATGCGCCGCCGGCCGCTGCGCGTCACTTCGGCGGAGAGGCGCTCGTAAAAGTGCCGGTAGGGTTCGTCGAAGCGCGCGGGTGGATCTCCAGGCTTTCGGCGCGGGTACTCACGCTCGAATATGGCCTCGACTACGCGCACTTCGATAACGATCGGCCCGTACACGAACCGCCCCAGGCGCGCGCACTCATTCAAGAAGCAAACGAAGAGGTAGTCCAGCGAGAGGGCGCCGAGGTCCGGGTAGGCATGGCGGATCAGGGCCATTTGCCGCGCCATGCCCTGGAGGAAGGGGGGACGGCCTTCTTCGGCGGGGTCTTGCTCGGGGGCGAGTTCTTCGGGCTCCATTCGTTCGATACTCTCTAACACTTCGTAGAACAACGCAAGGCAACGTTATCAAACGCTTGACGCGCGGGGATGCAACGAATATAAGTGCGCCCAACGTTGTGAATCACGAAGGAGAAACCGCCATGACGACGATGGAACGGACCACGGTCGAAAACCTGCTGGAGAAGGTCGAAGGCATTCGGCCCATCATCGAAGAGCACGCCGAACGCGGGGAGGCCGACCGCCAGTTGGCCCCGGCGGTCTACGAAGCGCTCCGCGAATCCGGGCTGCTGCGGATGTGGGTGCCCGCCAGGTACGGAGGGCTCGAGACCCATCCCGCGGAGGCCTACCGCGTCTTCGAGGCGCTCTCGGAGATCGATGGCGCGGTTGGTTGGAACCTCAACCAGCACGCGGCTGTCTCAGGGATGGCGTCCTGGCTCCGGGACGGGCTCGACGAGATCTATGCGGACCCGGACGCGGTGTTCTGCGGCGTTTTCTGGCCCGCCGGGTCGGCCATCGAAGTGCCGGGGGGATACCGGGTTTCGGCGAACGTGCGCTTCGCCAGCGGCTGCCGCTACGCGAGATGGATGATGGTGCCCGCGATCAACATGGTCGACGGTCAGCCGAAAGTGGACCCGGCCACGGGCGCGCCCGACTTCCTCGCGATGTGGATCAACATGAGCGAGGGCCAGGTGAAAGAAACCTGGCGGACGATGGGTATGCGCGCGACCGGGAGCAACGATGTCGCGGTGAACGAAGTGTTTGTGCCTTCCCAACGGGTCGCGCACGTCTTTGCCATGCCCGCCGAACGGCCATCGGTGCTCTCGAATCCGCTCTTTGGAATGATCCCTTGGCCCGGCGTCCAGGCCCACGCGGCGGTGCCGGTCGGCATCGCGCGGGCGGCGGTGAAGAAGCTCGTCCATCTCGCCCAGACGAAAGTGCCGAACTTCTTCGAAGTTACCCTGCGCGACCGCGGAGTGGTGCAGGCGCAGGCGGCGCAGGCGCGCGCTACGGTCGATGCGGCGTCCGCGTATCTCGGGGCAACGGCAACCGCGGCCTGCAACGCGATTGCCGCCGGGAGGCCGCTCGACAACGACCTTAAGATTGCGCTCCAGCTCTCGGCATCGAAATGCGCATCGGCGGCTATCACCGCTACCAGCCTGGTCCAGCAGGCGGCCGGGACGTCTGCAATTCGCGACGAAGCGGGCTTCGAGAAGCTCTTCCGTGATGCCAACACCATCACCCAGCACGCAGCCGTCCAGACGGCGCGGTACGAATCAACCGGCAAGGTCATGTTCGGACTCACATCGGACTGGTTCCCCTTCAACCTGTAGCGATGGGGCAACGGGCCAGGAGTTCGCTGGCCGGCTGCAGGTGTGCGGGATGCTCGTAAGCTCGCCGGGGGCCGGCTTGCGTGGTTCGAGACTGCCGGCGCGGCTACCATCGGGCGTGTGCGTCTCACGATCGAGGTGGAAGGCAGCGGGCCGGGCGAACCGCTGCCCGGCGATGGCGCGGCGCTGATCGCGTTCATGTCCTTCGCTGTCTCCCGCGGGTTCGGAGCAACGCACCCGCTGCTGGCGCTTGCCGACCGGCTGCACGATGAGCACCACGTGCGCCTCGGGCCCCTGACCACGTTCTACGAAGGCAACCCGGAGGACGGCGAAGATCGGGAGAAGCTGGAGATGGCCTGGCAGGACGCAGGGCCGCTGCGCGAATCGCTCG
>JBGOVF010000428.1:0-3122 GCA_041477975.1 Tepidiformaceae bacterium | reverse complement strand
TTCGATTGCCTCCCTGGCGGCGCGTTCGGCGTCGATTTCGGTCTGAACGTCGGGGCTTAGGGCACCCTCGCGAGGCCACCCGGACATCCGGCCAAGGTACTGGTCCAGCACGCCCATGATCCAGGTCGCGAGCTCGCCCGCCGACCGCTTCCCCGGAACGCTCAACGCCTCGCCAAGGCCCCCGACGAATCGCGCCAGCCGCTCCGCGACCTCCGCATCCTGCGCGATGCGGGCGGCCAGCGATCCGTCTTCTTCACCCTGTTCTGACGCACGACGGCGCAGCTTCGCCGCGTACACGCCGAGCCGCGCTTTCCACTGACCGGAGCCGGACACGACACCGGCCTCTTTCGAAACCACATCCCAGCGCTGCGCCGGCGCAGGCCCCCCGCCCGGTTCGAGGATCGGCGCGCCCGTGAGCCACTCCATCACTTCGTCGCGCGCGAAATCCGAGACGGCCAATTGCAGCGCGCCAAGCAGCGTCCGCCCGTAGACCGTCTGAGCAAGCGTTTGGACCGCCGGCCCGTTATGGGGAATGCCGGCCGCATGGAGCTGTTCGTGCGCGAGCAGGGCGTAAGGCTCCTTGTTCCGGTAGAGGATCGTCGTCCGATGCAGCGGCGCGCCGGCTTCAAGCTCACCCGCCAGCATCCGCATGACCAGCCGAAGCTCCTCCTCCGGGTCCGTCACGGAGGCGACGCCGGTCGCCGTCTCGACCACCGTTGGCGAGGTCTCCTCCAGGTCGCCGAGGCCCCAGGCCAGCGTGCTCGCTGCCGCCCGCGTGCTCTGGTCCGCCGCCGCATCGCCGGTCAGACCGAAGATGGCGGAGGCGCGCTGTCGCCGGCCGAGCGCGCTGAGTAGTGCTGTCTCGGCCGGCCCCAGGCCTTCAAGCAGATGGGCAATCACGTGCCCCAGGTCCCCTTCGGCGGGCGAACGGCGTTGCACCGCTTGTGCGGCCGCCTTGATCAGGTCCGTCTCGTCGTAGAAACCAGCAGTGAGTTCGAGGAAGCGGGTGTACAGCCTGGCCGTGTCGCCTTGCCGCGGGCCACGAGCGGCGATGCGCGCGAGCGCAGGCCCATCCAGCCCGCGGAGGTCCTTGAAGGTCGCGCCCAACGCGCGTTCGGTGGCGGGGTGCTCGGCCACGTCGGCGAACACGCCAGGCGCTTCGCGCAGCACCGCGCGGATCGCTTCGGTCCGCATCCACGTGCCCAGCGGCGTCCGTCCTTCCTTCGCCAGCAGCGGCGCGCCCAGCAGTTCGGCAACGCGCGAAAGCACAAGGAAACGGACGTTCACAATTGGCGCGAGTCTCGCCAGCGTGCCCCGGATGGAGAGCCCGGCGTAGTTCGATGGCACGGCGACCGTCACCGGCGCGAGCAGGTCTCCGGCTTTCGCCTCCGCGATCGCCTCCACCAGCGCATCGAGCGCCGCCGGGCCGTACGGGACTAATCGAAGCAATGGACGCCCCCTCCGCCGGGCGGCGCCATCGTACCAGCGGCGACCACCCCGTGAACGTTCAATGAAAACACGACAACGCGACAAGACCTGTCGCGTTCGTGCTCAAGACTCACCGGTGCTCGGCTCCTGGTGCGGTTGCTCCTTCGTGGCACCCGCACTAATGTTCGAAACGAAGGCGCCTGCCGGGGAGGAACATGGTCCGCTTTCTCCACACGTCCGATTGGCAGCTCGGCATGGGCCGTTACTTTCTCTCTCCCGAGGCTCAGGCGCGCTTCACCGGCGCCCGCATCGATGCCATTCGTACGCTCTGCCGCATCGCAATCGAACGCGAATGCCGGTTTATTGTCGTCGCGGGCGACGTCTTCGAATCCAATCACCTCGACCGCCAGGTGGCCGTCCGCGCGCTTGAAGCGATGCGGGCGAGCGCCGTCCCAATCTACCTGCTCCCGGGGAACCACGACCCGCTCGACGCCTCGTCTATCTATCGCTCGCCCACGTTTGTCACGAACTGCCCGCCGAACGTGGTCGTGCTCGATGGTCCAATCGTCGAAGCTGTGGCCGGAGTCGACCTGGTGCCAGCTCCCTGGATAACCAAGCGTCCGACGGCTGATCCCCTCACGGCCGCATACGCCCTCGACGCTAATGCATCGCGGCTCCGAATCGTCGTCGGCCACGGCTCGATGGACTACATGCCTCGCGGCGAGAAAGACCCACCGCCGATCTCCCTCTCGGCCGTTGAGCAACTGATCGAACGCGGCGCGGCCCACTACATCGCGCTCGGCGACCGCCATTCGCGCACCGCGGTTGGCGCCTCCGGTCGAATCCACTACTCCAGCGCACCCGAACCCACCGACTTCGACGAGACCGACCCCGGCCATGCACTGGTCGTGGACTTGCGGCCCGGCGCGGTCGATGTTCAGACCGTGGATGTTGGCACGTGGCGCTTCGAACGGCGCGCGTTCCAGCTCGCCGGCGAATCGACAGTAAACGTCCTCCGGGAGTGGCTCGCCGCGATGTCGCAAAAGGACCGGACGGTGGTCCGCGTCGCCCTCCAGGGCACGCTCACCCTCGACTGCCGCGCCGCACTCGAAGAAGCGCTGGCGCAGGCCACCGACGCGTTCGCTTCATGCGAACTGGACGGCAACATCGACGACCTTCTCGTGCTGGATGAGGACGAGGCCTTCGACTCTCTCCGCCTCGCCGGGTTCGCGGCAACCACGCTCGAGGAACTGCTCGCCACCGTGAGGGCGGACTCCGACTCCGCAGCCACGGCGCGTGACGCCCTCGTCCTCCTTTACCGCCTGGCGAGGGATGCGGCGTGAGGCTGCATCGCATCCGCCTCGCCAACTACCGCGGTGTTTCCGCATGCGACATCCATTTGCCGGATGCGGGCATCGTGGTAATCGAGGGAGACAACGAGGTTGGCAAGAGCAGCCTTGCGGAAGCCCTGGGCCTCATCCTCGACTTCCACGATGACTCAGACAGCGCGGCGGTCCGCGCCGTCCGGCCGGTCCATCGCGATGTGTCGCCGGAGGTCGAGCTCGAAGTCTCCTCCGGCCCGTATCGCTTCCAGTACTTGAAGCGTTTCGGCAAGGACCGCAAGACCGAGCTGCGAATCCTCGCGCCGGCTCCGGAACAGCTCACCGGACGCGAAGCGCACCAGCGCGTCCTTC
>JBGOVF010000466.1:0-2933 GCA_041477975.1 Tepidiformaceae bacterium | reverse complement strand
TGCCGTGGCGCCTGCGGCAGAGCGCATGCTCTCCGAAGAGCCGGCGCTCCTTATGAGCCGGGCGGGCTCGACGTGGGAACTTGAAGGTGCGATGGCCGGAGCGGGCCACGGCAGCGGCGGGCTGGGGGGCGTGGCGCCACAGGCCCGGCGGGCCCCCTCCTTCGATAGCGTTGTCAGCCACGCCCGGCATCATCGAAGGCCGCTATTTCTCGGCACGCTGTACGCCCTCGGTCATGGGTCGATGGTCATAGTGCTCGGCCTCATGGCGATCCTGTTCAAGGAGATCCTGCCCGACTGGATCGACCCGATCATGGAGCGTGTGGTCGGCGTAACGCTGCTGCTCCTTGCGGCCTACCTGTTCTACTCGGTCTTCCGCTACTTCCGCGGTGGCGAGTTCCAGCTTCGGAGCCGCTGGATGCTGGTCTTCGTGGCCGTGGGGCGGGCATGGCACTGGCTCAGGCACCGGCTATCAGGCGGCGGCCACGAACACGTTCACGAACACCCCGCCGACCAGCAGTACGGCCCGCGCACCGCGTTCGGCATCGGCCTCATCCACGGCGTCGGCGCGGAGACGGGCACCCAGGTGTTGATCATCGGCACGGCCGTCGGCGCCGGTTCCCAGGGTATGTCCGTGGCGACCCTGTTCGTGTTCGTGGCGGGCCTCTTGATTTCGAATTCCATGGTCACGATAGCTTCGACTTCAGGCTTCATTTCCGCACAGCGGCGCCAGGGCATCTACGTCGGCGTTGGAATCGTCGCGGCCGTCTTCAGCCTTGTCGTCGGGCTCGTATTCCTGTCGCAGTCAGCTGACGTGCTTCCGAACCTTGACCAGTACTTCCGCTGGATCGGTGGACCGCGCTAGTGCCCGGAGGATCCAACCGGGCTAGTGGGGCAGGCGGGGGAACTCCTTACCCGTTGCCCGAACTTTCTCCAGTGCCTCGCCCAGCGGCTCCCAGATGGCCTCGATTTCGTTGCCTTCGGGGTCGAAGAACATCACGTTCGCGGAGCTTGTCGACTCGCTGTAGCCGGCGATCTTGGTGCCGGTGGCGAGCAGGCGCTTGTGCAGCCCTTCCAGCGATTCGAACGAATCCATCTCCCAGGCGAAGTGGTACATGCCGACGCGCGATGGGTCGGGGCCGGGTGCATCGGCCGGAAGAGGCATGAGCGCGAGCTCGTGCGAGGCGTCAGGGCGGATGCCGAGGAAGGCCGGCCCGCGCGTGCGGTTCTTGAGCGTGAGCCCCAGCACCTCGCTGTAGAACTTCACCGCGCCGTCCATGTCGCGCACGCGCAACGCCACGTGGCCAAGTTGCGTCGGGCGTCCCTGTTGGATTTCCTGTGCCATCTGTCTCCCTCCGGGACTGGTTGTGCGCCAATCTTAGCCGGTTGGCCGCGTTGTCTGGCCGTAGGCGTCCCGGATTCTGGTCACGAACGCGAGCGGGTCGAAAGGGGCGCCAGTTTGACGGGCGCCCGCAGCAGCCACGAATCGGTGATCACCTCGGCCAGTTCCTCGAAATCGATGGCCTCCAACCGCACGAGCACCGCCGGGTGACCGTGGTAATGCGGAATCTGGAAGTAGCGGTCGGGAGCAAGGGCGATGAGCGCTTCCTTCTCATCAATGTCCGGCCGCCACACGACGAGTGCGTCCGGATCCACGCGAATTCGGGCGAACAGCCTGTCGCGGACGCGGAAGCCGGGAAAGCCGCCCCAGGGCTTCTCAGCCACTTCGGGCAGAGCCAGGCAGATCCGCCGGACGTCCGCCTCAGTCGACACGGCGCGCTGTCTCGGGCGAGAAGTCGTGCTGCGAAATCGCGCCTTCAGCGATCAGCCGCTGAATCTCCTCCGCCGTGAAGCCAGCCTCCGCCAGCACCCGGGCTGAATGCCCACCCAGCAACGGGGCCGGGCCGGACGCCTGCGTCGGAGTTGCGGACATCTTGACGATCGGCGAGACCACGCGCTGCGGCCCCGTGATCTCGTGCACCAGTTCGGTGATCATCCCCGCCGCCAGCGCCTGCGGGTCGTCGGCCATCTCCTCCGCGAAGTTGACGACGCTCGCAGGCACCCCGGCCGCGAGGAACTCGCTCACCCACTCGCTCGCGGGCCGCGTGAGCAGCCGCTCCTGGATTTCGAGCCGCCACGCCTCCATCAGCGCCCTGCTCTCCGGTTCGGCGGCGTCGAAGTCGGGCGAGTCGGTGTCGTCGTGCATCTCGAGAATGCGGCGGATCGCGTTGCGGTTTTGCGACGTGACCGCACCGAGCACGAGCGCGCCTTCGGCCGTGTGGTAGCCACCGTAGTAGAGCCGGTGCGAGGCGAAGCGAGGCCCCTGGGCCTTGCGGATCGCGGCCAGCTCGTCGTACTTCGCCCCGGAGGCGCGCTTCTCCTGGAGTCGGTGCAGGAGCGGGTCGCGCAGGGTCACATCGTGCACGGGTTCGCGCATCACCTGGTGCGAGAGCAGCTCCAACGCCGTATGCAGCAGCGAAACGTGGATCTCCTGCCCTTCTCCCGTGCGGCTGCGATGGTAGAGAGCCGCGCAAATCCCCATCGCCGCGGCCAGCCCCGAGGCCCGGTCGATCACGGTCGTCCCGGTGATGGGCGCCGGCGCGCCGAAATCGTCCACCTTCGCCTCGGAGGCCATGAGCCCGCTGTAGGCCTGCGCCACGATGTCCGAGCCGGCCCGGGTTGTGTAGGGGCCGGCATCCCCAAATCCCGAGATGTTGGCGTAGATGAGCGCCGGGTTTATGGCTGCCAGCATTGGGTAGTCGATGCCCATCCGCTCCGCGACACCCATGCGGTAGTTGATCAGCACCACATCGAAGCCCGGGACGAGGCGGTGGATAACGGCCCGCCCTTCCGCACGCGAGAGGTCGACGGTAAGGCTCCGTTTGCCCCGATTGAGCGACTGGAAGTACTTGCCCTCGTTCGGCACGACGGCGGCG
>JBGOVF010000033.1:0-10964 GCA_041477975.1 Tepidiformaceae bacterium | reverse complement strand
TCAGTAGAGCCATCCTCAACTCCCTCGCTGGTCGTTAATTCTCTTGCCTGAGAATACGGCGCTGAAGGTGCGCGAAACCGTTGACGCGAGGGGCCATTGCGTGACGCGAAGGTGACGATTTTACAGTCAGTTTACAAAAGCCCGGCCGCGTATCCGCCGAGAACGGCCGAGTCGTCCGTGATGATCGTGTCCGCTCCAAGATCGAAAAGCTCACGTAGAAGTGCGCGGCTCGTCTCACGCCCTTCGTCGCGCATCGTCCATGCGGCAAGTTCGATGCCACGCTGGTGGAGCTCCTCGCCCAGCAACCAGCCCTGGCTGGCGAGGTGCCGGAGCGTCGCGATATCAACCATCCACTCCACGGCCCGCGGGAGAAGCCCGGCGATGTCCTCGACCCGCGCCTCGAAATACTCCGCCGGAGTGGCATACCGGATTCCTGCAATCGGCGCGTCGTCCCAGAGCCCATGGACGCCCAGCCGCGCCGGGGTGAGTTCGGCGCGACGCCCGGGCGCGTAGTGCCACTGTAACGTCGGGTCGAACGCCACCCGCAGGCCGCCCACGTCGCGCAAGTTCCAGTGCGCCTGGGACCCCACGATGACCTGCGCTCCCACCGGCTCGAGCGCTCGCACCAGCGCGCTCCGGCGGGCTATGGAGATTGGCCGCATCAGCTTCAGGTCAATCTGCAAGAGCGTTTCGCACTTTGCGATTGCTTGCACGACATCTTCGAGCCGGCAAACCCCGACCGACGTGTCCTGGCGGTAGCGAAGCGCCTCGGTTTGCCGCCAATCCATCGCGTCGATTCGCCCGCTGCCCGTGGTCGATTCATCCACGAGGGAGTCGTGGAAGATGACCATCGTGTCGTCGGCGAGAAACCGCACGTCGATTTCTAACCGGGGCACGCCGGCCGCGACGCACTCGGCTACCGCGGGCAAGGAGTTCGGCGGAAAGCGATGAGAAAGCGTGGCTGAATGGCAGCAGAAGGTGCGAGTGCGCCCCGCGACCCGGGGCCGAAGGTTGGGCGATTCGCCCGGTGGTAGCGCATTCACGCTGCCCAGTTTAGTTCGCCGCCAGCCGTGGGCGAGTGGCGCGCCACCGCAACTGCAAGCAAGATCTTCGAGTTGCATGGACGACTCTGAAGATGCCCGCTTTCGTATCTATGCCTTGCAGGACGGCGCCGTGCGCGCGCAGGCGCTCGCGTTCGTCCTCAAGGTTGGACTGTTCGATGCTCTCGAAGACCGGTCCCTTACCTTTAGGGAAATGGCCGAAGCCTGCGCACTCCCGCCTCGCGTTCTCCCAGCGCTCCTCGCCTTCCTCTCCAGCCAGGCACTCATCGAGAGGCAGGGCGATGGCACATTCCGGAACACCGTGGCGGCGTCGAGGTTCCTCGTCCGCTCCAGTCCGCGCTACGTCGGTGGACGCGGGCTCCTGTTCTCTGGCTTCTACGAAGCCATCGGCCACCTCCCGGAGGCCTTGGCGACCGGGATGCCCTGGACGCCTGAAGGGCAGCACGACATGTTCGCGGGCTTTGGCCCCGCCGAGCAGCAATGGTTCGCCGACGGTATGTTCGCCAACGCCGTCCATGGCGCCCGCCTCCTCGCGGACCAGGTCGATTTCTCGAAGTTCAGCCGACTGCTCGATGTTGGTGGCAGCGCCGGTGGTTACACCATCGCACTCACGCAGGCGAATCACGCCTTGACGGCGACCATCTTCGACCTCGAACCACTTCGCACCCTGGCCGGCGAGTGCGTTTCCGCGGCCGGACTCCAGGGACGAGTCGCCTTCGTAGCGGGTTCGTTCTTCGAAGACATGCTGCCGCGCGGCCACGATCTCCTGCTGCTTTCGAGCATCCTGCACGACTGGGGCGATGCTGACTGCGCGACGATTCTTCACAATTGCTTCGTCGCCCTGGATTCCGGCGGCACCATCATCGTCACCGAGCCGATGCTCGCGGAGGACTTCACTGGCCCGGACCACCCGGCCGCCAGCGGCCTGACAATGGTGGTGCTGGGCGGCGAGAACCGGACCCGGTCGGGGATCTCCGGGCTCCTCCGGGCCGCTGGCTTCGATCGCTGCTGGCATTCGGAGCTGTTGCCCCAGAACAGCGTGGTGACCGCCCGCAAGCCCTGACCTGTGCCCCGTGCGTCCCTCTTGATTCGTCTCGAAGGCGAGCCGCTAGATTCGCACGGCGAGGTTATCGTAGAGTGAGCGCGGCTTGCTGCTAGCGCGGAGTTGCGTGATATACTCCCGCGCGTCCCTTGGGGGCCGCTAGCTCAATTGGCAGAGCAAGTGACTCTTAATCACTAGGTTGAAGGTTCGAGTCCTTCGCGGCTCACCAGACCCTGTTCCGAACCGATGGTCCGCCGCAAGCGGGCCATTGGCTCACTCGTGGGGAAGTGTCGGAACTGGCAGACGAGCATGACTTAGGATCATGTGCCGAAAGGCGTAGGAGTTCGAGTCTCCTCTTCCCCACACACTCGAACCGTTGAGTCCGCGGCGCCGGGGGCCGCACTGTCCCGATGCTCGGGCAGGGGAAAGGAGAAGGGATGGCGCTACTCGAGGTCAAGGACCTGCGTACGTACTTCTACACGCAGGAAGGCACCGTCAAGGCCGTCGACGGCACTTCGTATGTCGTAGAAGAAGGCGAGACGCTGGGCCTGGTCGGCGAATCCGGCTGTGGCAAGAGCGTTTCGGCGCTATCCATTCTGCGGCTGATCCCGCAACCACCCGGCAAGATCGTGTCCGGCGAAATCATCTTCCAGGGCCGCGACATCCTCAAACTCGATGAGGACGAAATCCGGAAGATCCGCGGCAACGACATCGCCATGGTCTTCCAGGAGCCCATGACGTCGCTCAACCCCGTGTTGACCATCGGCCGCCAGATGACCGAGGCGCTCGAGCTGCACATGGACCTCCACGGCAAGGCCGCGCGAGACCGTGCAGCCGAGTTGCTCGAGATGGTCGGCATCCCCGAGGCACGCGGCCGGTTAGATGACTACCCACACCAGTTCTCTGGCGGCATGCGCCAGCGCGTGATGATCGCCATGGCCATGAGCTGCAACCCGAAACTGCTCCTCGCGGACGAGCCCACGACAGCACTCGACGTCACCATCCAGGCGCAGATCCTCGAAGTCATGAGCCGCCTCAGCCGCGAGTTCGGAACGGCCGTCATCATCATCACCCACAACCTCGGCGTCGTTGCCCGCTATGCCGACCGCGTGAACGTGATGTACGCCGGCAAGGTGATCGAAACCGCTTCCGCCCCAGAGCTCTACGGCAATCCCAAGCATCCTTACACCGTGGGCCTGCTGAACTCTGTCCCGCGCCTCGACGAGACTCGCAAGGAAAAACTTGTCCCGATCGAAGGCCTCCCGCCCGACCTCGCGCATCTCCCCGTGGGCTGCCCCTTCTACCCGCGGTGCGGTTGGCGAGTCGACCGCTGCAAAGAGGAATACCCGCCGTTCAAGCTGGTGGCTGAAAAGCACTACGCAGCCTGCTGGGAATCGGACCGCGTACACCGGGAGGTGGCAGTTGGCGCAGCAAACTAGTTCTTCTACCCGCCAGCGCGTCGGAACCATCGGCGAAACGCTCGTCGAAGTCGATGCCCTCCAGGTGTACTTCCCCGTCAGCGCCGGGATCATCTTCCAGCGCAAAGTCGCTGATGTGCGCGCCGTCGATGGCATCTCGTTCACTGTGAAGCGCGGCGAAACGCTCGGCCTGGTGGGCGAGTCCGGGTGCGGCAAGAGCACCACGGGCAAGGCCGTTCTCCAGCTCACGCGCCCGACCGCCGGCAAAGTCAACTTCGAAGGCACCGACCTCACGAAGATCAAGGGCGGCGAGCTCCGCCGCTTCCGCCGCAAGATGCAGATGATCTTCCAGGACCCCTACGCGAGCCTCAACCCGCGCATGTCCGTCGGCAGCATCATCAGCGAGCCGATCACCATCCATAAGCTCGCGAGCGGCAAAGAGAAGAAGGAGAAGGTCCAGAACCTCCTCCAAACGGTTGGCCTCAACCCCTACTTCGCCAACCGCTTCCCGCACGAATTCTCGGGCGGCCAGCGCCAGCGCATCGGCATCGCCCGTGCCCTCGCTGTCGAGCCGGACTTCATCGTCTGCGACGAACCGGTTTCGGCGCTCGACGTTTCCATCCAGGCGCAGATCATCAACCTGCTCCAGGACCTGCAAGACCAGTTCAACCTTACCTACCTCTTCATCGCCCACGACCTCTCGGTCGTGCGTCACATCAGCGACCGCGTCGCCGTGATGTACCTGGGTCACATCATGGAGCTGACGGACCGGGACTCCATCTTCGAAAATCCGCTCCATCCGTACACCAAGGCGCTCATGTCGGCCGTCCCGATTCCCGACCCGGAAATCGAACGCCAGCGCGAACGCATCATCCTCCTCGGTGACGTGCCGAGCCCGTTGCGACCCCCCAGCGGCTGTGTGTTCCACACTCGCTGCCCCATCGCCATCGACGAATGCCGCTCGCGGCGCCCCGATTGGCGCAACGTCGGCACCGCGGACAAGGAACACTGGGTCTGGTGCCACCGGGTTTAGCGCCCGCCGCGCAAACTTCGAATAGGGCGAGCCGGTTGGCTCGCCCTATTTCGTTGTCTCAGGGCGTGGCGGTCGCGGTCGGCCCCGGTGAAGGCGACGGTTTCGGCGTAGCCGTGCCAGGCGTAGCTGTGGCGGGAGAAGGCGATGCGCTCGGCTTCACGGTCGGCGAAGGCGCGGTCGTCGGGCTTGGACTCGGGCTGGGCGACGGGACGGGCGTGAGCGGGGGCTCGTTCGTTGGCCTTGGGGTCGATGTTCGGGTCGGCAGTGCCGTCGGCCCGGCCACGGTGGCGGTGGGCGTCGGCGCAGGCGACCCACCGTTGTTCCGGGCGGCGATTACCAGCGCGCCCGCTATGCCAACGCCGAGCGCCAGGAGGACGACGCCAATCGTCACGAGGACCTTCGTCGCCGCGGGGCTCCCACGCCGCGGGCGAGAGTCGAGGCGGCTCGGTCCGCGGTCGATCCGCGCCGTCGTGTGCCGGCGGCGAATGCCCCCCTGGCGTTCGACTGGTCTCGGCGCTCGCCCTGGCGGGGCGATGGTTGGCGCGCCCGGCCCGGGACTCGGCGGCACCCGCCGGAGTGCGGCGAGGAATTCGGCCGCCGTCTGGAAGCGCTCGCCCGGCGGCAACGCCAAAGCGCGCGCGAGCGTCGCCTCCAGCTCGGGCGAAGCTGAGCGCGCGAAACTGCGCAGCAGCGCCGGCGGGACGCCGAGCCGTTGCCCCGCCACAGCTGCCGGGGTGCTTCCCGCGAACGGCAGGCGTCCGGCCACCAGTTCGTAAACCGTCAGGCCGAGCGAGTACACGTCGGAACGAGGGTCAGCGTCGAATCCCTGGATGATTTCGGGAGCCAGGTAGGCGATGGTCCCCAGGATGTCGCGGGCCTGGTTCGGTGCCAGCGTACGCGTCAGCGTGTCGGCGACGCCGAAGTCAGCTACCTTCGCGACTCCGGTTTCGTTGACGAGGATGTTCTCGGGCTTGATGTCGCAGTGGATCACGCCGCGCTCGTGCGCATATTGAAGGGCAGCTGCCACCTGCATCCCATAGCGAATCGCTTCACCCTCCGTCAGGCGGCCCTGGGTCTCCAGCAGCTGCCGCAGCGAGTAACCATGTACGTACTCCATGACCAGGTAGTGCCGGCCTTCGTGCACACCGGTGTCGTAGACACCCACGATGTTGGGATGCTGCAACTGGGCGATGAGTCGCGCTTCGCGTTCGAGTCCAGCGACCAGGTCCCCGTCGGCGCCGACGCTCTCTCGCAGCACCTTGAGCGCGACCCATCGCCCAAGCCGCTGGTCCTGCGCCAGCCACACTTCCGCCATGCCGCCCGTGCCGAGCAGCCGGTCGAGGCGGTATCGTGCGTCTATGACATCGGCGACGTTCAAGGCCGCGTGACGCTCCAGACCTTCGGCATGGGCGCGCGCTCGGGGGAACGGAACACCGAGTTCGGCCTCCTGGCAGCGTCCGCCGCCTTCATCATCCTCGCGTGGCGGGCGCTGGACGCCGCCGCCGTTCCGCTGCCCGGCGGTTCTCATCGAATCGTAGCGCAATTCCTCATCTCAGGGCTGGTGGCGCACGGTGCCCTGCGCATTACGGCCCCGAAAGCAGCGAGCCAGCCGTTCGCCATCGTGATGCTCCTTTCGGCGGTGGGGCTGGCCTTCGTGATTCGCCTTGCTCCCGGCTCGGCCCAGAACCAGGCCAACTGGATCACGCTTGGCCTGCTCCTCATGGTCAGCACAGCGGCGTTGTCCCGGCGCTACGCAAGGCTCCGCGCGTACAAGTACACCGCCGCCCTCGCCGCCGTGCTCCTCCTGGTCGCGACAGGCCTCTTCGGGACGACCATCAATGGGGCGCGGCTCTGGTTCACGGTGGCCGGCCAGACTGTACAGACCACGGAGTTCATCAAGCTGTTTCTCGTCGTCTTCCTCGCGGGCTACCTCGCCGACGAGGGGACCGTCCTATCTTCGCCCGGCCTTCGACTCGGCGGGCGAACATACTCTGCCCTGCCGTACCTCTTGCCGCTGGCGCTCACTCTCCTCGTCGCCATCGCCGCCCTCGCGTTGCTGAAGGATCTCGGTTCCATTGCGCTCCTTCTGCTGCTGACCGTCGGCGCTCTCTACGTGGCCACCGGCCGGATGCGCTTCGTCGTTGGCGGGCTTGCGCTGCTGGCTCTGGTCGGGGTGTTCGGCTACTTCGCGTTCGGACACGCCCGAACCCGCATCGAAGTCTGGCTGGACCCCCAGGCACACGCCGACACCACCGGTTACCAGACTCTCCAGGCGACCTTCGCAATCCAGGCAGGGGGAGTCACCGGCGAGGGCCTCGGTCTCGGCGAGCCGGACCTCATCCCCGCGGCGCCCACCGATTATGTCTTCAGTGCCATCGCGGAAGAACTCGGACTCGCCGGGGCACTCGCGGTCGTGCTGCTGTACGTCCTGCTGCTTTTCGCCGGACTGCGCGTGGCGCTAGGAGCCGCGGACGGCTACAGTCGACTCCTCGCCGCCTGCGTCGCGCTGCTCATCGCCATTCAGGCCGCTGTGATCATCGGTGGCAACCTCCGGATCATCCCGACCACCGGCATAACGCTTCCATTTGTCAGCTACGGCGGTTCGAGCCTCGTGGTGAACTTCGCCCTCGTCGGCCTGCTCCTCGGAATCTCCGATCGATCGCGCCGGCCGGCCTGAAAGCGTCAGGCCTGGAAGCGCAGGACCACCGAACCGACCGCGATCCGCTCGCCGCCCTTCAGCGTGGCTCCACGGCTTCCCACTTCGCGGCCGTCCACGAGCGTGCCGTTCGTGCTGCCAAGGTCCACGATGCGCCAACCGTTCGCCAGCCGTTCCAATTGGGCGTGCGCGCCCGACACCGAGGCATCTCCAAGGACGATCCCGCTCTCGCTGTCCCGCCCAAGGACCATCACCCCGGCCACCGAAAACTCCGTCCCGGGCTGGTATCCGGTGCTGGCGGGCACCAGGAGCACAAGGCGGGCGCCGCCGGACCCGGCCGCCGCCCGCGGAGCGGAGGCCGCCGTTCGAAGGCCGCCTCTCATCGTCAGAGCAACGATGAGCACGAAGAGCAGCAGGACGCCGAGTAGCGCGAGCCGGAGCGTCAGGAGTTCCGCCGAATCAGTCACGCCTCACGCTCAAACGTGATCTCGACCTCGCCGAGCACGATCGGGACACCGGGACGCAACTCCGTCTCCCTGACCTCCTGCCCCGCGACCTTCAGCCCATTGCGGCTGTTCAAATCGCGCATGAAGAACCCGCCCTCCCGAGACTCGATGACCGCGTGTCGCCGTGAGACGGAAAGGCTCGCGATCACGAGGTCGTTTCCCGGGCCCCGCCCGATCGCGAATGGCGTGTGCGTGAGTCCCACCCGCGCGCCATCGACCACCAGGAAGGCGCCGCGGTGGCGCGTGATCCGGTTCGTAACCCTCACGTCAGCCGGTGCAGGCGAACTCCGCAGGTCGCTGAAGCGGGTCGTAATCGCTGGCCTGCCATCAGGCACACCTGCGCCCTGTCGAAAGGAGAGGCGCCGCGCGCCGAGGCGCGACCAGCCATGGCGCCGTTCGGTCGCGTCGAGTGCCACCCCGGTCTCATGGCCGATGGCTGGTAGCGCAGAGCGCAGGCTCCCGAAGTCTCTGGGGCTCAGTGCAACATTGAGCACGTTGGGCGCGACACCATCTCGAACAGCGGCCCCGCAAGCCGCGGCGATACGCTCGATCAACTCCAACGGGTGCAGGCCACCGCCGCTCATCTTCCGGGCCGTGCGTTCGAGCATGCGCTCGAGCCTGGGGGCGCGCTCGTCAGTCACTTTCCCAATGCCGCCCTGAGGATGGTTCCCGCGATGGGCGAAGCAACCTCGCCGCCGCGCCCGCCGTTCTCCACAACAACGACCACAACGATCGTAGGGTTCTCCGCCGGCGCGAACGAGATGAACCAGGCGTGCGATGTCCCGTTGCCTGCTTCCGCCGTGCCCGTTTTCCCCGCGACCTTCACGCCGGGAATGGCCACGCCGTTCGCCTGAGCGTTGTCAACGACCGAGACCATGAGGTCCCGGACCGTGTGAGCCACGTCCGCGCTCATCACTCGCCTCGCCGTGGGTTGTTCCAGCTTCGCGACGACGCTCGGGCCAGACATCTCCTCAAACCCGAGGTGGGGCGACTCCAGGACGCCACCATTCGCGACGGCGGAGGCGACCACCGCCATCTGCAGCGGCGTGACCAGGATCTCGCCCTGCCCGAACGCCGTGCTTGCCAGCAGCGTCTTCGTCAACTTCGAGCCCGGGTTGTGCACCTGCGTCGGCGCCGTATCGAGCGTGAACGGGAGCGAGCTCCCAAACCCGAACTTCGTCGCCGTCGCCAACAACCGGTCCCAGCCAAGGTTCACGCCAACCTGCGCGAAGATCGCGTTCACCGAAAACGTGAACGCGTTCTTGAAGGGATATGTGCCCGTGCCCTGTGGCACGTTGTTACACGAGATCGGAAATCCGTCGATCACGATCTGCCCCGGACAGGTGACCGTGGTCTCGGGCGTGATCACCTTGTTCTCCAGCGCCGAGACCGCCGTCACCGTCTTGAACGTCGAGCCCGGCGGGTATTTCCCCTGCGTCGCGCGGTTCAACAGCGGCGAGTTGGGGTCGGCGAGCAGCTTTTCGCCATTCGTACCAAGCGCGCCAGGGTCGTAGGTGGGGACGCTGACCATCGCCAGCACCTCGCCGTTTCGCGGGTCGAGTGCGATCACGGCGCCCTTGCGCGCTCCGAGGGCCTGTGCCGCGGCGCGCTGGATCTTCGGGTCGATGGTGAGCCGCACATCGTGGCCCGTGACCGCCGTTCTCCGGAACTCGGCATCGAACGCCCCCGCCCACGATGCCGGCTGCTTGCCGCTAAGGATGTCGTTGAACGCCAGCTCCGCGCCCTGCGAGCCGAACCGGGCATCCAGGTAGCCCACCACCTGGGCAACGGAGGCGTCGCTGTAGTACCTCGTCCCGTCGCCCAGCGAGGCCGCCAGTTCGTTCCCCTCGCGGTCCAGGATGCGCCCGCGATGCGGGTCGCTGAACGCCGCCAGCAGCCGCGGGTTGCTCGCGTTGCTCGCCAGGT
The DNA here is from genome assembly GCA_041477975.1 of Tepidiformaceae bacterium. Taxonomy (GTDB): domain Bacteria; phylum Chloroflexota; class Dehalococcoidia; order Tepidiformales; family Tepidiformaceae; genus JBGOVF01. The sequence continues at coordinate 1,322 of JBGOVF010000033.1, read as the reverse complement.
CCGTGCGGAACACCTGCCAGTATCCGAGCGCCCCGAAAAACAGGAACACCGCCACCAGCGCCGCCAAGCCTGTCGCGCCCACGCGGCGTTCGAACTCTCCGGGCGCTAGCACAGCCCGATTGTACGGCAGCCCCTCGCGCCCGAACCTTCCAGAATCGAGACAAAAGGAAAGAGCAATGACCGAACTTCATTGCCCTCCTCGTTCCCTTCGGGCCGGCGAACGCCTACCCGCGCGGCAAACCCAGCCCACGCGTCGCGATGACGTTGCGCTGAATCTCGTTCGTGCCGCTGTAAATCGTGCTTGGCACCGACTGCAGGTACGACTCCGGGAAGTCGCCGCCGAGCGGCGCTCGCGATTCCTCCGGAACCATCTGCCCTGAGAGGCCCAGCAGATTCACGCCGAAGTTGTAGATCCGCTGCCCAAGCTCGGACTGGTAGATCTTGATGACCGATGACTCGTAATTCGGCACGAGCCCCTTCGATTGCATCGAGGCAACTCGGAATCCCAGGTAGCGGCCCACGTTGTTCGCCACTACATAGTCCGCCAGCTTCGTGCGGTACTTGTCGCGCTTCCACTCCGGCCCGTCCTTCAGCGTAGCCGTGAGCTTCTCCAGCGTTCGCTTCTGGCTCGCGGTTGTGCCGATGCCGGAGCGCTCGAAGTCGAGCAGAGTCATGCCCACGTACCAGCCGCGGTTCTCCTCGCCGATCATGTTCTTCGCCGGCACGCGCACGTCTTCGAAAAACACCTCGTTGAAGTGGTGGCGGTTCGCCATGTTGATCAGCGGCCGGATGGTGAGACCGGGCACGTTCGTGATGTTGTCGATGAGGAAGAAGCTGATCCCGCGGTGCTTCGGTGCATCGGGGTCCGTGCGGGCCAGCATGAACATCTGGTTCGCCCGGTGCCCACCGGAGGTCCAGATCTTCTGGCCGTTAATCACGTAGTCGTCGCCGTCGCGCACGGCGCGAGTCTGGAGGCTGGCCAGGTCCGAGCCTGAGCCCGGCTCGCTATAGCCCTGGCACCAGATGTGCTCGCCGCTGGTGATCTTCGGAAGGTAGTTCCGCTTTTGCTCGTCGGTACCGTGGACAATGAGCGTCGGCCCGATCATTCCGACGCCGAAACCTCGCGTGCCGGTATCCGGAGCGCCGTGGTAGCCGAACTCCTCGTTGAACACCATCTGCTCGGAGATTGTCGCGTTCAGGCCGCCGTACTCCTTCGGCCAGGCCGGAGCGATCCATCCGCGCTTCGCGAGTTCGCCGTTGAACCGCTTCGCTGCCTCGAACCCCTCGTCGCTCCGCGCCATGAACGATTCGCCCTCGGAACG
>JBGOVF010000522.1:0-2624 GCA_041477975.1 Tepidiformaceae bacterium | reverse complement strand
GGGCCTTCGACGACCACCGAGAGGTCTTCGTTGCGAGCAGCACGATCAACCAGTCTGGCACGTCTCCATCGCTGATCGTGGCAGCCTTCGCCACCGCTCAGCGCGAACAGCCCGGGTTGTCGCCCGCCGAATCACTCCCAGCGGACCGTCCAGGCACGGATCGGCTCGGCGAATCCCTTTAATGGCAAGGGACCGAGGTCATCGAAGTCGAACTCTTTGCCAGCCAGCGATTGCTTCACGGCGTCGGAAACGACGATTCCACCACCCACGGCCTCGCCCTCGAGCCGTTTCGCGATCACGACCGCGGCGCCGTGGAGGTCGCCGTCCTCCTCAATTGGCTCACCCGCGTTGATCCCGATCCGGACTCGAATCGGCACATCGCTCGCCGCGAACTTCTCGCGAATCCCCCGCTGGGCCTCGATCGCGGCCTGGAGAGCGTTGCTGGGCGCCGCGAACTCCGCCATGAACGCATCGCCGATCGTCTTGACCACGCGCCCTCCGTGAGCGGTCACGGCGGCCGTCAACACCTCGTCATGTGCCCGCATCACCTCGCGCATCCTGGCGTCACGCAATTGCGCCAACAGAGGCGTCGAGGCGACCACATCCGTGAAGAGGATCGTCCGAAACGCGGATCTGCCCTTGGGCGGGGCAGGCCGTCGAGCCGAGCTTCTGCGGGCCGCTGGGGGCTGCGTCCGGCTGGCTCGCGCGACCGGCTCGTCCAGAAAGCCTTCCAGCGCCCGCAAGAATTCCTCAACATCGCCATGTTGCGGGAAGTGCGCTTCGCCGTTCAAGAGGACGAGTCGTGCTCCGGCAATGCCCGCGGCGATCTCGCGGGCGGCCTCCAGCGGAACGATGGTGTCATCTCGGCGGTGGAGCACAACTGTCGGGGCGGCTATTAGAGACAGTTCCGCACGCAAGTCCAGGTCGGGCCGCGCTTCGAAACCGCGCGCCAACAATTCGGCATTCGCGAACTTCACCTGGTCACGGTTGAACCGCGCCCTCTCGTCAGGCGTGGTGCCGCCCATGAGCCGACCCGCAAGGGCCGCCGAAGCCATCGCCCAATCGGATCGAATCAGGGCAGCCAGAGCCGACCGGCTGGCTTCCGTGAGGGCCGCGCTCGTCCGAGAGACGGCCCCACCGTAGAGCGCGAGGCGCGATACGCGTTCGCGGTGCCGCGCTGCATAGGCGATAGACGTGCCCACGCCCTGCGAAAAGCCGACGAGCGAGAAGCGTTCGAGGTTGACGGCACCCGCGACGGCTTCCAGGTCCGCGAGGCGGCTAGACAGAGAGACGTCCTCGGGATTCCGGTCGCTGAGTCCGCCACCCCTCTTGTCGTAGCGGACCACGAGTGCGCTGTGTTAATGGCCCGAGGATCCGTTGCCAACCGGGGTCTTCCCAGTCCACTTCAAGATGAGAGAAGAAGATCGGCGCGAACACCACCGGTGGGCCGCTCCCGCCGTGGAGTGGGCGATGTTCACGCCGTCGGCCGTGCGGCAGTAGCGGATCTGCTGTTCCACGCGCGCATTCTAAGCCCACGGGGCCCGCCCGGCCCGCCGCGACGGCTATTCGAACCGGATCTGGCGGTGCATCTCCCAGACCAGCACTTCGGCGCCTTCCGGGCCGGCCGTCAGCGAGAGGCCCGGGTAGCTGCTGACGCGCGCCGCGTCGCCGGCCCGGAGCGTCCCCGCGCCTTCGAGCGCTGCTTCACGGTCGGCCACGTAGACGTGGAGGAACGGGGCGTCCGGCAGCTTCAGCGACTCGTTCGCCTTCAGCCGGCCGGCCCAAAGGACAGCGCCGTCCTGGCGGATCGAGATCGCGGCGTCATGCCCCTGCCCGCTCGCGACCGGCACCAGCCCTCCACGGTCCAGCTCCGAATTGATGTCCAGTTCGGCGTAGGCGGGCCTGATGCGTGCCGTATCGGGCACCACCCACATCTGCACCAGGTGGACCTCGCCGCCCTTCGTCGCGTTCATCTCAGAGTGGTAGATACCCGTACCGGCGCTCATGCGCTGTGCCAGCCCCGGATGAATCAGCCCCGTGTGGCCTTCTGAATCCTTGTGCTCGAGTTCGCCCTTGAGCACCCACGTGACGATCTCCATGTCGCGATGGGGGTGCGTACTGAAGCCGGTTTCCGGCTGGATAACATCGTCGTTACTCACGAGCAGGAGCCCGAAGTGCGTGTTCTCCGGGTCGTAGTGTGGCCCGAACGAGAACGAATGCCGCGAATCGAGCCAGTCGATTGCTGTCGCGAACCTCTCGCCCGAGCGGCGGATATCGATCGATGGTGTGAGGATGGCTGGCATTGGTGGACCTCCCGGCGCCGGGCCGTTGGTTGTATGTGCAACTATCGTAACGTGCCTGCGCAGGCGCCGCAAGTAGTTGCAACACGAACTATCTCTGGTACGATCCGGCCATGCCCCAACGCCTCGGCAAAGCCCAGATGGCCGCCTGGAGCGCCTTTCTCGCCGCGCATTCGCGCGTCACGGCCGCTCTCGAACGCGAGCTCGTGGCCGAGCGCGGACTGCCCCTGGCCTGGTACGACGTCCTCGTCCAACTCTCAGAGGCTCCCGGTGGCCGTCTCCGTATGACCGACCTCGCAGCCGCCGTCCTGCTCAGCAAGAGCG
>JBGOVF010000167.1:0-5948 GCA_041477975.1 Tepidiformaceae bacterium | reverse complement strand
GCTCGACCGGTGGCCGCTACGCGCGGCCGGCCCTTCGAAGGCCTAAAAGTGGCCGACTTCGCATGGGTTGGCGTGGGACCGATCATCGCAAAGGCGCTGGCGGACCACGGCGCAACTGTCGTGCACATCGAAAGCAGCACGCGGCCGGATGTCCTGAGGCTCGGGCCGCCGTTCAAGGACGGCGAAGCGGGCATCGACAGGTCGCAGTTCTTCGCCAACTTCAACAGTTCCAAGCGCAGCATCGCCGTGAACCTCGCCCTCCCGGAAGGCCGGGAAGTCGCTCAGCGCCTTGTCGATTGGGCCGACGTGGTCGTCGAAAGCTTCGTTCCGGGCGTCCTCGAACACCTGGACCTGGATTACGCCCACATCGGCAAGGATCGCCCAGACCTCGTGATGCTCAGCACTTGCCTTTGCGGCCAAACCGGACCCGACGCCACCTACCGCGGATTCGGGACCCAGGGCTCGGCGCTCGCCGGCATCCACGGCCTGACCGGCTGGCCCGACCGCCCCCCCGCCGGCACCTGGGGCGCCTACACCGACTTCATCGCCCCGCGCTACGGAGTAGCAGCGATCGCATCGGCGCTGCTGGACCGCGCCCGGACCGGGCTCGGCCAGCACATTGACCTCGCCCAGGTAGAAGCGGCAGTGCACTTCATCGAGCCGCTCATGCTCGACTTCACCGTGAACGGCCGGGCGCACCAGGGCGCCGTCGGCCACGACTCCGATCGGGCCTGTCCCCACGGCGTCTATCAGACGGCGGGCATCGAGCGCTATATCGCGGTCGCCACGGAGAGTCCGGAACAATGGCGGGCGCTCCGAGCGGCTGTCCCGGCGGTGGCCGCAGTCTGCGGGCCGAATGCTTCGTTGGCCGAAAGGCTGAGATGCCGGGCGGAACTCGACTGTTCTCTCGCCGACTGGTGCCACGACCGCGACCTCTGGGAGGCCGTCGCCGAACTCACGCGCGCCGGCGTCCCCGCATCGGTCGTGAATCGGCCGTCCGACCTCTATTCGGACCCGCAGCTGGCACATCGCGGCTTTTTCGTCACCTGCGGCCACAGCGTGATGGGCGCGACACCGTACGACGGGCCCGTGACGCGATTCTCCGCAACACCCCCGTCGCTCACGGCCGCGCCGTGCCTCGGAGAGCACACCGAAGACGTATTGCGGGACGTGCTGGCGCTCGACGACGACGCTATCGCCGAGTACGCAGCGGCGGGCGTCTTCGCGTAGCGCCTACGCAGTCGCCAGGTCGATCCGGTTCGCCATCAGCCAGCCCGCGTCGAATCCGAAGAAGCGCGCAGCGTTCAGACCGAGCACGTTTGCGCGCTCGGCGTCGTTCAGGCTGCTCATGGAGCGTTCGATCGCCTGCTCGGAATGCGGCCACGAGCCTTCGTGGTGGGGGTAGTCGTTCGCCCACATGAAGTTCCCGCCCAGGTCGTATTCGCGCAGCAGGTCGATGCCCGGCGGGTCTTCCTGGAACGAAGCGAAGCAGTGCTGACGGTAGTAGTCGCTCGGCATCTGTTTCAGCTTCGGGAAGGCCCAGAAGTGGTGGTGCTCGTAGGCTTCGTCCATCGCCCGCAGCATCCACGGCACCCAGCCGATGCCAGCTTCGATGCTCGCGAAACGCAGGCCCGGGAAGCGATCAAGCACGCCCGACGAGCAGAGGTTCACGATGGGCTCGGCAGTCGGCGCCAGGGAATGGATGACGTAGTTGATGATGGCCCCGCCGTTGCCCCGAGCCGCTCGCGGGTCCTTGCCCGTCGAAACGTGGAACGTGAAGGGCAGGTCGTGTTCCTGGATGCACGCCCAGAGCGGGTCGAACTCGGGCAGGTTGTAGTTCAGGTCCTCGGATGAGCCGGGGCCCCACATCGGCTTGCAAGGGAGGCTCAGGCCCTTGAACCCCTTCTTCGCGATGCGCTCGATCTCTGCGATCGCGCTCGGGATGTCACCGGTCGAAATACACCCCATCGGTCGCATCCGGTCGTAGTGGTCACCGAAGATCTCCCACGCCCAGTCGTTGTAGACGCGGCACATCGCCTGGGAGAAGAGCGGGTCGGGCGTGGCCCACATCTGCAGGCCGCGGTTCGGGAAGATGATCTCGGCGTCCACGCCGTCGCGGGCGTGATCCTTCAACCGCTCCGCAGGGTCGCTTTTCCCGACCCGCGCCCGCTCCTGGTCCTCGCCCTCCATTTTCAGGTCGCGGATCTTCACGGGATGGTAGCCCTCGACGATCGACCACTTCACGCCGTCCGCGTCGACCTCGATGCGCGGCAGGCGGTGGCGGTACCTCTCCTCGATGCGTTCAACCCAGAGGTTCGGCGGCTCGTTCACATGGCAATCGGCCGAGACCATGAGGTACTTCGAGGCCGAACCCGGGGTGGCCAGCCGCTTCCAGCCCTCGTGCCCAGGGGTCTTGTAGCGGTGCGCGTTGAAGTACTCGCTGCGCTCCGTGGGCGAGAGGGCGTTGATATCGGTTCGTTCTGCGGTGCTCACTGGGGGTACCTCCGGGTCAAGGTCTTAGGTGGTCGGGGAGCAGACTAAAGGGTTGGGGGGCATCGAAATCCAGGGCTTCGGCTGCGAGGCTTTCGGGCGCCTCGTGGACGAGCACGTCGGCGTATTCCGCATCCAGGCCTTCGTTCGGCCAGCGCCGAATGCGCAGGCCGGTGGCGCCCGGCGGGATTGGGTAGCTCGTGCGCTCCCCGCCGCGGCCGCTATAGAACCACGCGCCTTCGAAGCCCTGGTGGCCGGTGAGCCAGCTCCCGAACCAGAGCATCCGGCCGCCATGTTCGTTCGGCGCATCGGGCCAGGCCACGGTTATCGATGTCATCACTCGCGGGCATTCTAGCTCTTCCGCGACGGCCGGTGTCACTCCACTACTTGCCATTGGACGAGCGTGAACGGCGGGTCGGCGTCGTTGTGGTCTTCGAACACAGCTTCGACTTCGGCACCGATCGCCACGTCCTGCAACGGGTTCCCAAGCAGGTTCCCCACCATCCGCACGTTGTCCGCGCCGGACAACTCGACGAGCACGACGAGGTAGGGCACGCCCTTCTGGAGGACAGGGTGCACGGGATACCAGCAGCGTTCCCAGCTGTAAATCCGCCCCCCCGCCGAGACCCGTTCGTAGGTCAACTGGTCCGAATGGCAGCGATAACAGATGAACTCCGGGCCCCACTGCCAGCCCTTACAGGCCGTGCAGCGTTGCACGACGAGCTCATGCCGGCGGTTCGCTTCCCAGTACTCCGCGGCGAGGCCATCCGGGTATGGGGCGGGAGCCGGGAGGCCGGCGGGGAGGTATGCATCGGCCGTCGAACGTGCGGTCGCGGTCATCGGTTCGGCTCCCGCCCGAGGATCAAGCTGCTCACCGGCTGGACCATCGGCCCCGACGTGACCATCGAGACGTTGACCTCCGCTTTCACCTGGCAGGGCGAAGTCCCGCGCACCTGGCGCACGGCCTCCGTAATCAGCTCCAGGCCGTGCATGTAACATTCGGCCAGGTTGCCGCCGCTCGTGTTCAGTGGCAGCCGCCCCCCGTCGAAGCGAAAGTTGTCGAGCGAGAAGAAGTCGTTGACTTCGCCCGGCTCGCAGAAGTCGTTTTCGACGATGCTCATCATCACGCCGCCGGTGAAGTTCTCGTAGCTCTGGAGGACCTCCACGTCCTTCGGGCCAACCCCCGCCATCGCGTAGAGCCGGGGCGTGAGCGTCTTGAAGTTGGACGTGCCGTAGTCCGGCGCGTTGTGTGCCGTGGCGGCCTGGCGGTAATCCGTGCCCTGGGCGGCGGCCAGGATGTACGCGGGGCTGTGTTTCAGGTCGCGAGCCCGCTCGGCCGAAGTGACGATGACCGCTGCGGCGCCGTCGTTCTCCTGGCAGCAATCGAAGAGGTGGAACGGCTCGACGATCCAGCGCGAGTTGTCGTAGTCCTCGGATGTCAGCGGGCGGCCGTGCATCACTGCTCGCGGGTTGTACTGGGCGTGGTGATAGCTCGCCAGCGCCACCGCCTTGAGCGCCTCCTGGTCGACATTGTGGTCGTGCATGAAGCGCCGGACGCGCATGGCGAAGCTCTGTGCGGGCGACATCAACCCGTAGGGCGCGGTGAAGGCGCCCGCGCCGGGTGTCGTCTTCGCGGTGCTGCCCTGCCCGAACCGCCCGAACTGGCCCTGGGCAAGGCCGCGGTAGGCGACGGCGATTTCGCAATAGCCCGCCGCCACGGCCGCCGCCGCGTTCGCAACAGCCCCCGACCCTCCGCCACCACCGCCGCCCCAGAACATGTTGCTGAAGCCAACGTGCTTGATGCCCAGCGCAGCAGCGATGTGCGGAGGGTCGTTGCGGTCGTTGCTGTACGAGGCGAAGCCATCGATATCGCGGACATCGATACCGGCGTCATCCGCGGCGAGTCTGATCGCTTCGAGGGTCATCTTGAATTCTGGTTCGGGGGCCGCGCCGCGCTTGTAGTAACGGGTCTCGCCGAGCCCAACGATCGCCGTCTTGCCCCGAATGGTGTTGGTCGCCATCTTCTCTCCGTACCCGGCGCTCCGGGCGCCCAATCATAGCGTGAGAGAAGCCGGTCCCGGCTACTGCGCCCGTCAGTGCCCGGCGGCGCGCACTTTCGGGATGACCTCCCGCGCAAACAGCGCCAGGTCGTCCTCTGGATACGGCGCTCGCACGCCGAGGATGATGTGGTCCACCCCCTGTTCGGCCAGGCCCAGCACCTGGTTCGCGACGTCGTCCGGGGTGCCAACCAGTGTCCGCGCGCGAAGCTGCTCCGGAGTCGTACTCCGTTGCCGCGCCACTGCGGCGAGCTTCTCGTCGAGTCGCGCCGGATTCGTATCGATCACCAGGCTGGCCGCGAGCGACTTGCGAATCGACGCCGGGTCGCGGCCCGCTTTCGCGCAGTGACGCTCAAGCGCGCCGAGGAGGATCTGGTAGTTCTCGCGGGGCATGAGGAACGTGTTCCAGCCATCGGCCTGGTTCGCGACCACCTTCAACGTCAGCTTCGGGCCCGCGCCGCCGATCCAGATCGGGATGTGCGGCCTCTGCACGGGCTTCGGCTCGCAAAGCGCATCAGTGATGGTGTAGTGCTTCCCGGCGAAGCTGTACCTCGGCTCGGTCCAGAGGCCTTTCATGATCTGGATCGACTCATCGAGCGCATGGATCCGTTCGGCCACCGGCGGGTAGTCGATGCCGTACGCCTTGTACTCCATCTCCCACCAGCCGGCGCCGATGCCCATCTCGACCCGCCCACCCGTAATGACATCGAGCGTGGCGGCCATGTTGGCGAGGAGCGCCGGGTGGCGGTAGGAGTTGCCCGTCACGAGCGTGCCTGCGCGCAGCCGCGGCACCTGGGCCATCAGCGCCGTTAGCGTTGTCCAGCCTTCCAGGCACGGCCCCAGCGGGTTGCTGAAGATGGGGATGAAGTGGTCGAACGTCCAGGCGTGGTCGAAGCCTTCGCGCTCGACGCACTGCCAGACCGAAAGCAACTCGGGGTACGTGACGTGCTGGGGGCCGGTCTGAATGCCGAACTCGATTGGGCGGGTCATGGATAGGTAGCCTCGCTCCTGTTTAGTGGCGAGAGCCTACCAGAGCAGGGTTAGCGCTGCGTCCGCGGCTGACCGGTGCGCTCGCGGCCGCGCCGGGTCGCAAGCCGTAGCACGTGGCGGTTGCCACGGTTCCACTGCACGTTCAGCGACATCCCCTTCACCTTCCACCCTTCTGCGGTGCGAATCAGTTTCGTTATGTAATATCCACCCATCGTGTAGTAGTTCTCGCCTTCGTTGTTCATAACGAAGTGCTCCGCGCGCATGTACGACGTGCAGGTCGCCTCGTCGCCCCGGATGTCGTGGACGTGGTTGCCGCTCAGGTGCTGCGTGGCATCGAAACCCGCGAACAGGATGCGCGAGTCTTCCACCCAACGTTCGGCGCTGAAGCGTCCCACACCCAGCCCGATGGAG
>JBGOVF010000098.1:0-7304 GCA_041477975.1 Tepidiformaceae bacterium | reverse complement strand
GGCGCTTTCCGTGATCGACCTCGCCGAGGTGGCGCAGGCTACCATCGAAGACTGGATCCGGACCCTGCCTGACCCCGAAGCGAACGAGCTCGCCGGGGCGATCCCTGCCCAGCGCGTCCATGCGAGCTGCCACGACGACGCCCGCTGGGTGGAGGTTGCTCGCCTGGGCTACGGGCGTCGCCGGCTGCCCACGTTCCTCGTGATGCTGTTCTCATCCCTCGAAGCACTCGACGCGCGGGGTTGCCCCGAAGCGGCCGGCGAGTGGGAGCGCATCGGTGACTGGCTCGGCGACATCTACGACAGGCTCGCCCGGGCGCGAGATTCGGACGCGCTTGAAGACATCTCGTTGTTCGTCTTCGAAAACTACCTGGCTCGCGATGCCATTTTCGAAGCGTTCTGTGGCCTCGTGGTGCGCCATGAATCGCTTGCACTGGAAGTGAGCGCGAACCCCTCGTTCCTCCTCGCCGACCTCGACGAGTCGCGTCAGCGGCTGGTGCTCCAGGAAGCAGCAGCGAACGGCGGCGTCAGCCTGGCGCGCTCATGGGCGGCGCTGAAGGGTCTTTGACCTTCCCCTAGATGGCGCACTCGCCTTCGCCGCGTTGGAGCTGGTAGAGCTCGATGCGCGCCCAGTCGATGAACATCCCACGGTTCTCGTCATCGAATTCGCCGGGGATGGTGAGGTCCTGGATCGATTCTTCGAATGGCCGCGGGCCTACCCGGTCGAAGTAGTCGTTAAACGCCTCGCCGGGATTGCGGCCCGTTTCGTAGACGGAGACAAAGCGCTCCACGGCATCCGGGCCGCGCTTGGCGGGCAGGCGGATCTTGAGCTGCGTGCCGATGCGCATATTGCCGTTGTCGTAGTTGCCGCCCATGAAGACGTGGTAGGCCGGAAGCTGATGCGGCCCAACTTTCATGGCAGCGCCGTGGAAGCCGATGTTGGCAATGTGGTGCTGGCCGCAACTGTTGGGGCAGCCGCTCATCTTGATGTGGATCTTGCGCGTGAGCGGATCGCTGATCTGTAGCTTTTCGACCCGCGCCTGGATGGCGGCGTTGAGGCCCATGGATGACGTGATTCCGAGCTTGCAACTGTCGGTACCGGGGCAACTGACGACATCGGTGATCTCGTTTGCACCGATATCGGCGAGGCCGAGATCCTTCAGCCGCTGGAAGATTTCGTAGAGGCTTTCGTCGCGCACCCAGCGGAGCACGATGTTCTGCTGGACGGTGGTGCGAGCGCGGCCACCGGCGTATTCGCGCATGATGCCCGCGAGGCCGCTGAACTGCTCGGGCTTCACGTCGCCGCGCGTGACCTTGACCTCGACCGTGCTGAAGCCCCGTTGCTTCTGAGCGCGGACGTTCGCTGTCACGAAGGCGACGAATTCGCGGTGGTCGCCATTCGGCTGGTTATAGTTGTGGCGGCGGGCGGGGGACGTGGCCTCTTCGTTATCCGTGTAGAGCAGGCGATCGGGGCGGAAGTCCTTCTTCGTCCAATCACCCTTGAGCTCTTCATCGACCATGCTCCGGAACTCTTCGATGCCGACGCGGTCAATGAGGAACTTGATGCGGGCCTTAGCGCGATTCTTGCGGAGCTCGTCGGCCTTTTCGAAGATGCGGACGACTGCTTCGGAGACCTTGAGGTACTCGTCCATCGGGACGAACTCGCGGAGCACGTAAGCGTTGCGCGGCATGATCGCGAGCCCGCCGCCGGCCCGCATTTCGAAGCCCTTCACGCCGTCCCGGATCCGCGGGATGAAGCCAAGGTCGTGCAGGCCGGTGATGGCGGTGTCGAGGTCGTTGGAGGTGAAGGCGACTTTGAACTTGCGGGGGAGTAGCTGGGAGAGCGGGTTGCGCAGCCAGTAGCGTGCGAACGCGCCGGCATACGGCGTGGGATCGAATGGTTCAAGCGAATTGACGCCCGCGTATGGATCGCCAGTGACATTGCGTACCGTGTTGCCGCAGGCTTCACGGCTCGAGAGGCCCGCGTTGCCAAGAATAACCAGTGCATCGGCGATGTTCTTGAGCGGGATGTGGTGGAACTGGAAGTTCTGGCGGGTGGTGATGTGGCCCTTGCGCAGGGGCGTGTAGCGCTCTGTTAGCTCGCCCAGGGCCTCCATCTGGTCGGCGGTCACACCCCCAAAGGGAAGCTTGACGCGGATCATCTGGACGCCGGGCTGGCGCTGGCCGTAGACACCTTGCTTCAGGCGGAAGCCGATGAACTGGCGCTCATCGAACTCGCCGTTGAGGAAGCGCTGGGCTTCGGTGCGAAAGTCTGTAAGTTCGCGTTCGAGAACCGGGAGCACCTTCCCGGGGTCGTCGGTGTAGACGATGGTTTCAACTTCGGGCATGGCTGTTTCCTCGGCCGGGTGGCCGCCCGGGCGGCGTTTGAGGGAGGTGTAAACACGAGTAACTCTATCAACAATCTCGGTTGCCTTCAACGAGACTTGTTGATAATGTTGACTGAACTACTCACCTTTGGAATGACCGAGTGACCCTCGCGCCCACGCTCGCTGAGAGCGACATTGCCAGCCTGAACGAGCGCTTCGAGGATGCCGACCCGCGAGAGATCGTGCGCTGGGCCGTAGAGACGTTTGGGGACGGGCTCTCGGTGGGGGCGAGCTTCGGTGGCGCGAGCGGCATGGCCATCCTGCACATGGTCGCGGCGCTCAAACCGAACGTCCATGTGTTCGTGCTCGATACGGATTATCTCTTCGAAGAGACGCAGGAGACCATGCGACGGTCGGTCCCGGCGCTGGGGCTCAGCAACCTGCAGGTGTACAAGTCGAAACTTTCGCACGAGCAGCAGGCGGCCCAGTACGGCTCGGCGCTCTGGATGCGCGACCCGGATGCCTGCTGCGAGCTCCGAAAGATCGAACCGAACCGACGGGCGCTGGATGGCAGGACGGCATGGGTGAGCGGCCTGCGTCGTGACCAGTCGGAGGGCCGCGCGGATACCCCGATCGTGTCCTGGAACTCGAAGTTCGGCGTCGTGAAGATCAATCCCCTCGCCAGCTGGACGGAGAAGCAGACCTGGGACTACGTCGTCTCCAACAACATCCCGTACAACCCGCTGTTGGACCAGGGCTACAGCAGCATCGGCTGTTACAACTGCACCATCCCAGGAGTGCAGGGCCGCGCGGGCCGCTGGCAGGGGTTCGAGAAGGACGAGTGCGGCCTGCACACGTAGGCCGGGCTGAATGTCGTTGACCGATTGATGCGAAAGGAACGCTCCAGCCACTACATGTCCAACACCGGCGGTTTCGTCGTCTGGTTCACCGGCCTCTCGGGGGCCGGGAAGTCAACGCTGACTGAGGCGCTTGCTCCTGCATTGCGCGAGCGCGGCTGCCGCGTGGAGGTGCTCGACGGCGACGTGGTGCGCACGAACCTGTCGAAAGGGCTCGGCTTCGGCAAGGAAGACCGGGATACGAACATCCTGCGCATTGGCTACGTGGCGAACTTGCTGGCGCGAAACGGCGTTGCTGTTATCACCGCTGCGATTTCGCCCTACCGCTCGACGCGCGACGCCAACCGGGCGTTGATTGAACGCGACGGGTCGGCGTTCGTAGAGGCGTACGTGGCGGCGACGCTGGCGGAGTGCGAAGCGCGAGACGTGAAGGGTCTCTACGCGGAGGCCCGCGCCGGCACGCGGACCGGTTTCACCGGCATCGACGACCCGTACGAACCGCCGTTGAGTCCGGAAGTGGTGGTGGCCAGCGGCAGCGAGCCACTCCGAGCATCGCTTGGCCGCGTCGTCGCGTATCTGGAGTCCGCCGGCCTGGCGCCCGTGCTCGCAGGAACGAAGGGTGCGCGATGACGGCGCCGCAGACCGAATCGGCAGCACTGCAAGACGGGCTCGACGACCTGGAGGCGGAAGCGGTCTACATCATGCGCGAGGTCGCGGCCGAGTTTGAGCGGCCGGTGCTGCTGTTCTCTGGCGGCAAGGATTCCATCGTCCTCTTACGCATCGCCGAAAAGGCGTTTTGGCCCGCGGGCCTGCCGTTCCCAGTGATGCACGTCGATACGGGACACAACTTCCCGGAGGTCATCGAGTTCCGCGACAGGCGTGTGGCCGAACTGGGGGCCCGCCTCATCGTGGCGTCGGTCCAGGAAGCAATCGACGACGGCCGGGTGACGGAAGAGCGGGGGCCACGCGCCTCGCGCAACCGTCTCCAGACGCCGGTCCTCCTCGCCGCGATCGCGCAGCATCAGCTCGATGCCGCCATCGGCGGGGCGCGCCGTGACGAAGAGAAGGCGCGTGCAAAGGAGCGCGTGTTCTCGTTCCGGGACGAATTCGGCCAGTGGGACCCTCGCAATCAGCGGCCTGAGCTGTGGCACATCTACAACGGCATGCACGTGCGGGGCGAGCACATGCGCGTGTTCCCTCTTTCGAACTGGACCGAGCTTGACATCTGGCGCTACATCGAACGCGAGCAGATCGGCGTGCCTTCGATCTACTTCAGCCACGAACGCGAGGTATTCGAACGCGACGGTATGCTTATGGCGATGAGCGAATACATGCGGCTGTTGCCGAACGAGCGGCCCTTTCGGGCGGCCGTCCGCTACCGCACTGTCGGCGACATGACGTGCACCGCCGCCGTCCGCTCCGATGCAGCCGACATCGCCACCGTGGTACATGAGATTGCCCTGACGCGCATTACGGAGCGCGGACAGAGCCGCGCCGACGACCAGTTCTCAGAAGCCGCGATGGAAGACCGCAAGCGTGAGGGCTACTTTTAGTGGACCTGCTGCGGTTCGTGACTGCCGGGTCCGTGGACGACGGGAAAAGCACGCTCATCGGGCGGTTGCTGTACGACTCGAAGCAGGTGTTCGAAGACACGATGGCGAGCCTGGAGCGGGCAAGCGCGGCGCAAGGCCGCGGAGAGGTGAACCTCGCGCTCTTGACGGACGGCCTGCGCGCCGAGCGCGAACAGGGCATCACGATCGACGTGGCGTACCGCTACTTCGCGACGCCGCGACGGAAGTTCATCATCGCCGACTCGCCCGGGCACGTGCAGTACACACGAAATATGGTCACCGGCGCCTCGACCGCACAGCTGGCGCTCATCCTCGTCGATGCGCGCAAGGGCGTGGTCGAGCAAACACGACGGCATTCGGCGCTGACGGCCCTGCTGGGGATCCGGCACCTCGTCCTCTGTGTGAACAAGATGGACCTCGCCGGCTGGTCGGAGGAGCGGTTCGACGAGATTTGCGTCGAGTTCCGAGAGCTCGCCGCGAGGCTGGAAGTCGATACCATTAGCGTGTTACCGATGGCGGCCGTTTCCGGGGAGAACATCGTCGAACGCGGCGACAGCATGCCGTGGTACGAGGGCCCGACACTCCTGGAGTTCCTCGAAACGGTGGAGGTGCCGGACCCCGCGTGCCACGCGGCCCTGCGGTTTCCGGTGCAGTATGTGATCCGGCCGCTCAAAGGCGAGTTTCACGACTACCGGGGCTACGCCGGCACCGTGGCCGCCGGGGACATTCGCGTGGGGGCAGAGGTCATGGTGCTGCCGATCGGCGCGCGGACAAGGGTGACGGCGGTGGATCGCTACTTCGAATCCTGTCGCGGCGCGGCCAGCGGCGAAGCGATTACGGTGCGCCTGGCCGATGACCTGGACGTTGGGCGCGGGTACATGATTGTCGGCGCGGCAGACCCTGCGCCCGTGACGACCCGGTTCACGGCGGACCTGTGCTGGATGAACGACGCCAGTGCCCTCCGGCCGGGCCAGCAGTTCTGGATCAAACACACGACGCGCCGCGTGAAATGCATCGTTGAGACGATCGACGACCGGCTCGAGGTGACGAGCTACGAGCGCACGCTTAACCCGGAGCGGCTCGCGCTGAACGACATCGGGCGCGTCACGGTGCGGACGATGGAGCCCGTGTTCGTGGACCGCTACACCACCAGCCGGGACACCGGGAGCTTCGTGCTCATTGACACAGCGACCAGGCAGACGGTGGCCGCCGGCATGGTGCGGGATGTCCTGAGCCGCGCGCCAGAGACGCCGGACAACTGGGCTATCTGACCACTTCCCGGTAGCGCCGGATCGCGTCCAGGTGCTCGTTGGGCGACTTCAAGCCCGCGTTCATCACGTTGATGGAGATATGGGTTGCGCCAGCGGCCGACCACGCCTCGACCTGGCGGCGGGCGCGGTCGAGATCGCCGTCGCCGTAGGCGCAGAAGCCCTCGATGCCGAAGCTCGACGCATCCCGCCCGTGAACCTTGAGGCGCTCCCGGAGGCGGCTCAGCGTCTCGTTCAATTGGTCGCCGGGCGGCTGATTGAGCAGCCAGCCGTCGCCGATGCGCGCGGCCCGTTCGATGACGTGCTCATCGCGGCCGCCGAACCAGATCGGGATCTGGCGGCCGGGGAGCGGCTTCAGGCCTGCGCCATCGATGCGGTGCCACTTGCCCGTGAAGTCGACCAGCGGTTCGGCCCAGAGCTTTCGCATGAGCTGGATCTGCTCCTCCTGGCGCTTGCCGCGGTTGTGGAAGTTCTCATTCAGGGCTTCGTACTCCACGGCATTCCAGCCTGTGCCGACGCCGAGACGCAGACGGCCCCGGGAGAGGATATCGACTTCGGCCGCCTGTTTGGCCACGAGGGCGGTCTGGCGTTGCGGGAGGATGATGACGCCGGTGACGAGTTCGATACGACTGGTCAATCCAGCGAGGTAGCCGAAGAGGACGAACGGTTCGTGGAATGAGGTTTCGTGCGTGTACGGGCCGCGCGGTCGGTCGGTGCGGTTCGCGTCCGCGCCGAGGACGTGGTCGAAGATCACCAGGTGGTCGTAGCCGAGGCTCTCAACGGCCTGGGCAAAGTCCTTGATCACGGCCGGGTCGTCCCCGATCTCGGTCTGAGGGAAGATAACGCCGACTTTCACGCTGGGCCTCCGGGATGGTGGTTGTGGGTGGGAAGCATACGCTCGCGCTAGACTGCCGGGCATCGAAGGAAATGGGAGCAAGACGAGTGAAAGTAGTTCGAGTTGGCGATTCTCCAGAGCTGCCCGCGACGGCGTCATTGTTCATCGGTACCGTGCACAGCCGTCCGCTCATCGACCGCGAGACAAGCCCGGCCGTCACTGTGAACCTTGTCCGGTTCAGCGATGGGGCGCGGAACAAGCGTCACACGCACACGGCCGACCAGATTCTCTACATAACGGATGGCCACGGCATCGTGGCGAGCGAAACGCACGAGCATGTGGTTGCCGCGGGCGACATCGTCCACATCCCGGCCGGTGAGGTGCATTGGCACGGGGCCGTGCCGCATGGGGCGATGGCGCACCTCTCGATCCTCCCGCCGTGCGAGACG
>JBGOVF010000084.1:0-7979 GCA_041477975.1 Tepidiformaceae bacterium | reverse complement strand
TGGTTCCTCTCGGCGGCTCATACCGCGGAGGACATCGAGCAGGCGCTCGAAGTGACAGACGTTGCCTTCGCCGAAGTCCGGAAGGTATTCGGCGAGGGCTAGCCAACGCCACGAAGGAAAGGGAGCCGCCGCAGAAAATGGTTGATGCAACCGTGGTCCGCGAACTGGAAGAGCGGGCGGCTGATCTGCGCCGTCACATCGTCTCGATTGCGGCCGCCCAGCGCTCGCACCTGGGTGGGTCCATGTCGAGTGCCGACCTCATGGCGGCGCTCTTCTTCCGCTTCCTGCGCTTTGATGCGAAAGGAAACACATACGACCACTTCCTCCTGAGCAAGGGTCACGCCGTCCATGTGTTCCACGCCTGCATGGTGGAACTCGAACAGATAGCGGCATCGGAGCTGCCACTTTCAGGGACCTCGGGAAGCCGCCTGGGTGGGCATCCAACGTTCCGCGCGCCAGGCGTCGAGTTCGCGACCGGCTCCCTGGGCCACGCGCTCTCAGTCGGCGTCGGGATCGCGATGGGTGAACGCTTAAACAAGTCTGACAAGCGCACCGTTGTGATCCTGGGGGACGGCGAACTCCAGGAAGGGTCGGTCTGGGAGGCCGCGTTCTGCGCACCCCACTTCGGGTTGCAGAACCTGATCGCCATCGTTGATGCAAACGAGTTCCAGGCTTCGGGCTCAACCGCGAAGATCATGCAGGTCGAGCCAATCGCCGAGAAATGGCGGGCCTTCCGCTGGAATGTCATCGAGATTGACGGGCATGACATGGGAGCAGTGGTCGATGCCCTCGATTCCGCGTGGCACGCCGCGAACCCAACGGCCATCGTCGCACACACCGTAAAGGGCAAAGGCGTCGCAGGCGTGGAAGGGACCGGGCGGGCGCACTACACACGGCTGACGGCCGAAGAGGCCGAGGCCACCCTCGCGTCACTGGGGGCGAAACGATGAGTTCCTACATGAGCGCCCCGCCGCACCTCGCCGCGATCATGGAGCTCGCCCGGGCTGATGCGAACGTGGTCGTCGTGTCCCAGGATTTCGGCGCAGGGCAGTTCACCGAGGCCTTCCCGGACCGGCACTTCGACGTGGGAATCTCAGAGCAGAACCTCGTGGGCGTCGCCGCCGGCCTCGCTCACGTTGGCAAGTTGCCCTTCGTCCTCTCCATGGCGCCGTTCGTGAGCATGCGCGGCTTCGAACAGATTCGCGATGACTGCGCCTACAACCGGAACAGCGTCAAGATCATCGCGCTCTTCACGGGCCTGGAAGCGGGGCCGTGGGGCGTCACCCATCATGCGATGGAAGACATCGCCCTGTTGCGGACCATCCCGGGGATGACCGTCATCGTTCCCGCCGACTCGAACCAGGTCGGGCAGGCCGTGCTCGCCTCTGCGGCGATCGACGGCCCGGTCTACATCCGGATGGCTGGATTCGCGGCTGACATGTCCCCGATCGAAGGGATGGATGCGCTGCGACCGGGCGAAGCAGGCGTCCTGCGGGAGGGATCGCGCCTGACAATGATCGCCACCGGCACAGCGGTGCGCACGGTACTCGCTGTCCACGAAGCGCTCGCCAGGGACGGCATCAGTGCCCGCGTGCTCAACATGCACACAGTGAAGCCGATTGACCGCGGAGCCATCGTCCGCGCCGCGGAAGAGACGGGGCGGATACTGACCGTCGAAGAGCACACGGTCATCGGCGGGCTCGGCTCGGCTGTCGCCGAAGTCGTCGCCGAGATCGGCGTCGGGCGGGTCCGGCGAGTGGGGATTCCTGACCGCTTCTGCACGGAGATAGCTCCCTACCGGGAGCTGCTTTCGATTTGCGGCCTCGACACCGCGGGCGTTGAGGCCGCCGCGCGAGAACTCATTGGCGCGTAATCGCGCCCGTCCCAGGGTCGTAACAGGAAGCCCGGGAGCGCGCGGCTCCAGATCACTCGAGGGTTCGTCATGGTGGAAGCGTGGTCAAACTGGTCCGGCGGCGTAACGGCGGCGCCGCAACGCATCGAACGCCCGACGTCGGAGGATGACCTGCGCGAGGTGGTTCGGCGCGCCACGCGCGACGGCCTTTCGGTCCGCGTGGTAGGCACCGGGCATTCGTTCACGCCAATCGTCGCGACTGACGGCGTGATCGTCTCGCTCGATGGCATTCAGGGCCCCGTGTCGGCGGACAGGGAAGCGGGCCGCGCCACGCTCTGGGGCGGGACGAAGCTTACCGACGCCACGCACTACCTCTGGGAGCAAGGATTCGGCCTGGCCAACCAGGGAGACGTGGACGTGCAGTCGGTGGCGGGCGCGGTGGGCACTGGAACGCACGGGACTGGTCCGGCGCACGGAAACATGTCGAGCAAGGTGGTTGGGATGCGGCTGGTGACGGCGTCCGGCGACATCCTGGAGTGCTCGAAGGAGCAGAATCCCGACGTGCTTCGCGCGGCCCGTGTTTCGCTGGGCATGCTGGGCGTTACAAGCCAGCTCACGTTCCAGTGCCCGCCTCGGTATGCACTGCACGAGCAGGTGTGGCGCGAGCCGATCTTTGAATGCCTCGACGCGCTGGACACGCGGATTCGCGAAAACGACCACTACGAATTCTTCTGGTACCCGGGAGAAGACCTGGCTGAGAGCAAGGCACTGAATCCCGTGGCCGAGCAGCCCGCGGCTGAAGACCCGCCTCCCCTGGAGGGCCCGGGCGAGCGAGTCGGTTGGAGCCACCGCATCTACCCGTCGGTGCGGTCTCTGCACTTCAACGAGATGGAGTATTCAGTGCCGGCGGAGGCTGGACCCACGTGCTTCCGCGAGGTGCGCGAGTGCATGCGAGACAGGTTCCCCATGTGGCAGTGGCCGGCGGAGTACCGCACAGTCGCCGCGGACGACGCGATGCTCAGCCCGGCATATGGCCGGTCCACGGTAGCGATTTCAGTTCACCAGGACGCGCGGAGGCCGTACGAACCGTACTTTCGAGACATCGAGACGATCTTCCGGGCATACGGCGGGCGGCCGCACTGGGCGAAGATCCACTGGCTGGGGCGCGAGCAACTGGCGGCGGACTACCCGGAGTGGGACGCTTTCGTAACAATACGGCGCTCACTGGACCCGGAAGGCCGGTTCCTCTCTGACTACCTACGACCGCTGTTCGGCTGAGGCAGCGTCGAGTGGCCCTGCCGGATCCACCCGATGGTCGTTTCCGGCCAGTGCGAAGATGGGTCGCGAGTGCGGCACGGATAGCCGTCATGGGACGAGGTCATACCCATCGCTTACGGCGCGCGAAACGCCACCACCGCCAGCGGAGGCAGCGTGAGCACCAGAGACTGTGCGTGGCCATGCGAGGGCACCAAGGTGGACACCACCTGTCCAAGGTTCCCCTCCCCGCTTCCCCCATAAATCGTCGCATCGGTGTTGAGTACCTCGGTCCATGCGCCCGGCCGGGGGACGCCGATGCGAAAGTTGTGCCTCGGTACCGGCGTCAGATTCGCGATCACCGCGATCATCTCGTCGCCGCCGCGGTCGAGGCGGAGGAAGCTCAGGGTGCTCTGCTGGGCGTCGTTCGCGTCAAGCCACTCGAACCCGGATGGCTCCGCATCAGTCTCGTGCAACGCAGCTTGCGACCGGTAGAGCGCATTTAGATCGCTTGTGAGACGGCGGATGGCGGCGTGCGCGGGCTCGCTGAGGAGATGCCAGTCGAGGCTCGCCTCGTGATACCACTCGTTCCGCTGGCCGAACTCGCAGCCCATGAAGAGCAACTTCTTCCCGGGGAGGCAGTACATGTAGGCGAGGAAGGTGCGGAGGTTGGCGAACTTCTGCCATTCGTCTCCGGACATCCGGCCGAGGAGCGAGCCCTTCCCGTGCACCACCTCGTCGTGAGAAATGGGGAGCACATAGTTCTCGGTGAACCCGTAGAGCCCCCGGAACGTCAGCAGGTTGTGATTGTAACGACGGTAAATCGGGTCGAGCGCGAAGTAGCTCAGCGTGTCGTGCATCCAACCCATGTCCCATTTGAGCCCGAATCCCAGGCCACCCGCGTACGTCGGCCGCGAGACCATGGGCCAGGCTGTTGACTCCTCAGCTATCGTCTGGATGCCGGAATCGAACCCGTACGCCGCCTCGTTGAACCCGCGGAGCAGTGAGATGGCCTCCAGGTCCTCCCGCCCTCCGTACACGTTCGGGATCCACTCGCCCTCTTCTCTCGAATAGTCGCGGTAGAGCATCGACGCGACGGCATCGACCCGCAGCCCGTCCACGTGGAAAACATCGAGCCAATACAATGCGCTGCTGAGTAGGAAGCTGCGCACCTCGTGACGCCCGTAGTTGAAGATCAGGCTGTTCCAGTCTTTGTGGCGGCCGCGGCGGGGGTCGGCGTGCTCGTAGAGGTGCGAGCCATCGAACCAGCCAAGGCCGTGCTCATCCTCAGGGAAGTGCGCAGGCACCCAGTCCAGGATCACGCCCAGCCCGCGCTGGTGCAGGTGATCCACGAAGTACTTGAAATCGTCCGGCGTGCCGTAGCGGCTGGTTGGCGCGAAGTAGCCTGTCACCTGGTAGCCCCACGAGCCATAGAACGGGTGTTCCATCACAGGCATCAGTTCGACGTGGGTGAAGCCCATCTCGGTCGCGTAGTCGGCGATTCGCTCCGCGGCTTCGCGATAGGTGAGCGAGCGGTGTCCTTCCTCGGGAACGCGCATCCACGAACCGAGGTGCACCTCGTACGTAGACATCGGGGCGTCCAGCGCGTTGCGGCCGCGCCGCGTGGCCATCCACTCGCCGTCTTCCCAGCCGTAGTCCGATCTCCATGCCACCGACGCCGTCGCAGGCGCCACTTCGGCATAAGAGGCGAACGGGTCGCTCCGGGTTAGCTCCTCCCCGCTTCGCGACGTAATGGCGAACTTGTAGCGGTGGCCGTGTTCGACGCCCGGCACGAAGCCCGACCAAACCCCCGATGACTGAACGGGCCCGAGCGCGTTCGTTTCGCGGGACCAGCCACTGAAGTCGCCGAAAACCGACACGGACCGGGCATTGGGAGCCCAGACCGCGAACCACGCGCCAGGGCGCCCCTCATGCTCGCCGATGTGGCAGCCCAGCGCCTGGTACAGGCGCGAATGGGTGCCTTCGTTCAGCAGGTAGAGGTCGGCATCGGTCAGGAGCGATTCGACCGGACGCTGGGCGGCCTTGCGGGGAATACGCGTACCTCCGGTGGTGGTCAGGCGCCGGCGCCCGTCATGACTTCGGCCGCGAAGCGCTCCATCGCCTCCTGCCGGCCAGCTACTCCGCCGCGGGCGACGATGTCCAGCAAGAGGTGCGAAACGCCCGCCGCGGCGAACCGGCCGACTTGCTCCCGCATCTGTGCCGGATTTCCGCTCAGCGATTTCGCCGGGTCGACAACTCGATCGAAATCGAGATAGACACGCACCGAAAGTGTCAACTGCGACGGATCTCTGCCGTGCTCTTCCGCCGAGGCCTGGACGCGGGCCCAGTGCTGGCTGACCGCGTCGAGCGGCTCGAACGCGGCGTGGTACGCATCACCGTAGCGTGCGGCTCGCCGGAAGGCAGCCTCGGTGTCTCCGCCCACCCAGATCGGGATGTGGCCGTTCACCGGGCGCGGTTGGAAGCCCAGCCCGGGGAAACGGTAGAAACGGCCCTCGTAGGCCGGCAGCGGCTGCGTGAACAGAGCCTCGAAGACTTCCAGTTGCTCGTCGCCGCGCGCCCCGCGGTGGTCGAACGGCATGCCCAGCGCCTCGAACTCTTCGCGCATCCAGCCGACGCCCACGCCGAGAATTGTCCGGCCCTCCGAAAGCACATCGAGCGTCGCGAGCATCTTCGCGGTCTGGACCGGAGGGCGATATCCGAGAATCAGGACCGTCGTCCCCAGCCGGATTCGCTCGGTACAGGCGGCCACGAAGAGCAGCGTCCCGAGTGGATCCAGCCAGGGCGTGTTGAACGGCGCCGGGAAGTCGCCGTTGGCGGAGTACGGGTAGCGAGACGCCACCTCGGCCGGCCAGGTGATGTGGTCGCTCACCCACGCGGAGTGATAACCGAGCGCGTCCGCTCGCCGGGCGAATTCCGTGAGCGAATGGCGGTCCGCCTGGTGGCCAAGGTGCGGAAGATGGACTCCATAGTCCACGGGCACGTCTCCTGCGCTCCATCAAATCGTACCCGGAAAGGGTGATTCAGTTCGACCTGGCCTATCCGAGGAGGGCTTCCACCTGCTGCACGAGCCCCTCGTCCTCCGGAGTCGTACGCGGGCCGAACTTCGCGACGAGGTCGCCGTTGCGGTCGACCAGGTACTTTTGGAAGTTCCAGAGCACCTCGCCGCCGATCGGCTCAGGCGACGACGTGATCTCCTGGTACAGCGGGTGCATGTCTTCGCCCTTGACCGTGATCTTCGAGAACACCGGGAAGGTCACACCGTAGTTCGCCTCGCAGAACTCCGCTATCTCGGCATCTGTGCCCGGCTCCTGGCCCATGAAGTCGTTCGCCGGAAATCCGAGGATTTCGAAGCCTTTCCCCTGGTAGCGCTCGTACATCGCCTGCAGGCCCTTGTACTGGGGCGTGAGCCCGCAGCGGCTGGCGACGTTCACGACGAGCAGCACCTTGCCGCGGTACGCTGAAAGGTCTTCCTCCTGCCCGTCAAGCCTCGTCATTCGCCGGTCCAGAATCGCCATCGGTTCGCCCCCTTGTCCGTTGCTGTGTGCTGCACATCGTAGCGGCGGTCGACCCATGATTGATAGGGAGCCCGCACCGACCCTTCCCTTTACGTTAGAGTTTGGGATTTGCTACCGTACTCGCATCGTGGCGAAACGCGTACAACAGCGGAGGATCAGCGGATGAACTTCAAGGACGATGCAACACAGGCCATCTGGCGCGACGAAGTGAGGACCTTCCTCAAGGCCGAGCGGCCCGCCGGCATGGGCGACCTGACGCCCCAGGAAGCGATGCGCGCCGGACGCGAGCGCTTCCGCGAATGGCGCCAGAAGCTCGCTGCCAAAGGTTGGGTCGCCCCGGCCTGGCCGAAAGAGTACAGCGGCGCCGGCCTGAGCGTGATGGAACAGTTCATCATGAACGAGGAGTTCGCCGAGGCCCGCGCCATGAACGTCGGAGGCATGGGCACCTCGATGATCGGCCCAACGCTCATCATCCACGGGAACGACGAGCAGAAAAAGGAGCACCTCGGCGCCATCCTTCGCGGCGAAGTGCAGTGGTGCCAGGGCTACAGCGAGCCCGGCTCCGGCTCAGACCTCGCCAGCCTCCAGACCCGCGCCGTGCGCGATGGCGACGACTTCGTCATCAACGGCCAGAAGATTTGGACCTCGGGTGCGCACAACGCCGACTGGATGTTCATGCTCGCGCGAACCGACCCGGATGCGCCGAAACATCGCGGCATCACCTACTTCCTTCTCAACATGAAGGACCCGGGCGTGACTGTGCGGCCGCTCATCAACCTCGCCAACGGTCACATGTTCAACGAGGTCTTCTTCGAAGATGTCCGCGTACCCGCCCGGAACGTGCTCGGCGAAATCAACCGCGGCTGGTACATCGGCACCACGACGCTCGACTTCGAACGCAGTTCGATCGGTAACGCGGTGGGCCAGCGCCAGACGCTGGAGTACTATCTGCGCTTCTGGAAGAACGAGCGGCAAAATGTAACGCCGAGCAACGCTTCCCGGAGCGAGTTCGCCGACCGCTGGATCGAAGCGACGGCGGCCAAGATGCTCAGCTACCGCGTCATCACCATCCAGAACGAAGGCCGCGTGCCGAACCACGAAGCCTCGATCGCGAAGCTGTTCAACACTGAGTTGAGCCAGCGCATCGCCCGCACGGCGATGAAGATGATTGGCACCCACGGCATGCTCACGGACTCCGAGAAGGCGCCGATGAAGGCCCGTGCCTCGCAGAGCTACATGCAGACCGTCTCCAGCACCATCGCCGGCGGCACGAGCGAAGTGCAGCGCAACATTGTTGCGACGCGCGGGCTCGGGCTCCCCAGAGCCTGAGCGCCGTG
>JBGOVF010000286.1:0-4021 GCA_041477975.1 Tepidiformaceae bacterium | reverse complement strand
TAAACACGCGGCACCCGGATGAAGGCGTGGCCTTCGAAGGCATCGAAGAAGCGCTGCTGGGACTCCGCTTCGTGCAGGTAGTCGAGCTCCAGGCGGATGCCTTCCTTCAGGTCGCGCACGATTGGACCAACATCAAGCCCGCGCGCCACCAGCCCCCCCAGGCTGAGCATCATCGCTACATTCGCGAGGTCGTGTTCGATCGCCTCGCGGACGCCGGGGTATTGCACCTTCACGGCGACGCGCGTGCCGTCGTGGAGCCGAGCCCGATGCACCTGGCCAATCGAGGCCGCGGCGAACGGCTGCCGTTCGAAGTGGTGGAACACTTCGTCCGGGGCCCGGCCGTACTCGCGCTGGAACACCTGTTCCACGAGCTCGTAGGCCATTGGCGGGGCGCTCGCCTGCAATGTCGAAAGTTGCGCCGCCATCTCGTCTGGCAGCACCCCCGTCATGAGCGAAAGCACCTGCCCCAGCTTCATGACCGCGCCCTTCATGTCGCCCATCGTCCGCGTCACGTCGTCGGCGGTGCGCAACACGAACTGTTCTCGCTTGCGCCGCCGGCGTTCGCCGCGCGCGAGGTACGTCCCCGCCCAGCGCAGGGCGGCACTCCCGGCCAGCCGGGCCGGGCGGAGCGATCGGACAACGCGGCCGCCGTGGACCGCACGAGAGTTGCGCACCATCAGTCGCCGGTCACGGGTTCGACTCGCGAGCATAGTCCCAGGAGATGATGCGCTTTGGTGTTACGGCGACGAGTGTGCCCGGCCCACCCGAGCTTTCGGCGTAGCGCGCGCCTGCCCGCTCGCCGAGGTAGTGAATAGCCATTTCGCGGGCGAGCGCCGTATCGCCCGGCAGTTCCGTGGCCGTCCCTTCGATGACGGCCACCTTGTACGGGGCCACCTTGCTATCGACCACGACGCTCACCCGGCCGTTTGCACGGAGGTTCCGCATCTTCTTCGAGTCGACTGCGGTGTGGAACAACACCTTCCCGTCTCGCCAGAGGTACCAGATGGGCATGGCGTGGGGAGCGCCTGCCGGGCTGGCGGTTGCGACGACGGCGATGTGTGGTTCGGAGAGGAAGGCATCGAGTTCCTGGGGCGTGAGGGGCATGGAATCAGGTTGGGGGAGGGTGACGGAAAGTTCAAATGGCCCTCGCGGCCTGCGGAGCACGCGATTCGCTGTCGTTAACCGAGTTAAGCGAGTGTATGAAACACCACATAGTCGGGCTTATCATCTATTGAGACTATGGATGTATAGCCGATAATGTAGATGAGATTCCGAACTGGAACGGGGGACGCTCGCGTGAGCGGTATCTTTTACGACCCGAAGGCCCGCCGCCTGCACGCGATCCAGGGGACGCCGGAGCCTTCGTGGACGCTCGTGACGCATAACCTTCACGCCGGGGCGCACCAGTGCCGGCGCATCCTGCGCGAGTGGCTCACGCCGGATGACATCTGGAAGATCGACTGGGAGATCACGCGAGAGCGGCTAAGCGCCTGAGCGGCCTAGAATCCGGCGGTGGCGTACCAAGAGATAGCGGCAGCACTCGAAGCACTCGACGCCGAAGCACAGCCCGCCGCAAAGCGGTTCGATCCCGGTGGGCCGTTTAGCGCCCGCGTCGCGGTCCTGCCCTCGGCCTTTAACCCCCCGACTATCGCCCACATCCACCTCCTCGATGCAGGCCGCGAGGCTGCGGGCGCCGATACTGCCGCCGCCCTTCTAACCACAAGAAACGTCGCCAAGGGGATTCTCGGCGCCTCCTTGCCTCAGCGGGTGGAAATGCTGCTCGCCGTACACTTCGAACGGCCCGAGATAGCGGTGATGGCCTGCAACGCCGCCCGCATCGTCGACCAGGGCCTCGCGTTGCGGCGGGGTTACGCGGGAATCGAGTTCGATTTCGTTGTGGGATACGACACGCTGGTGCGGCTGTTCGATCCTCAGTACTACTCCGAGATGCGGGCCGAACTCCAGCCGTTCTTCGCGCACCACCGCGTTGTCGCGACGAATCGCGCGGAGGCCGGGATCGAGGAGGTGGCCCGATTCATCCATTCAGCGGCGGGCGAGTTCGAAGCCCGGATCATCGTCACGGAGATCGATGGCCATCCGGCGGGCCTGTCGTCCAGCGCCGCGCGCGCCGATGTGCCCGGAGGGTCGGCCCTCGAAGCCGTGCCGGCGGCGGTCCACGAGTACATCGTTACGCACCGGCTCTATCACTGAGCTACCCCGTAATGCTCGCGATATCCGGCCCGCCGGTCGTCGCCACTACACCGCGCGCCTCCAGGCCGGCTACCGCCGCGCCGTCCAGCCCCAGCAACTCCTGGAGCACGTCGCGCGTGTCGGCCCCGAAGCTCGGTGGGGGCCCTTTGATCCCCGTCTCGCTGCGCGAGAGCTTGAGGGGCGTGTTCGCAATCGGGATGGTGCCAGCCACCTCGTGGGTAACCTCCGTGATCATTCCCCGGTGCAGGACCTGCGGGTCGGTCACGACCTGCGGGATGGTGTTCACCGGCCCACAGGGGATGCCCGCAATTTCGAGGTCGGCCAGCCATTCGGCGCTGGTCCGGCGTAGAAAAGCGGTGATGAGGAGTGGCTCCAGTTCGGCGTGCCTGGCAGTGCGGCGCGGGCCGCTATTGAAGCGCGGATCGTCGATCAGTTCCGGCAGCTCCAGCAGTCCACAGAGCACCGCCCACGGGTTCTCCTCGCCGAACGCGAGAGCCACGACGATGTAGCCGTCGGCCGTGGGGAAAGCCTGGAAGGGCGTGGCGCTCGGATGCCGCGTTCCAAGCGGCTCCGGCGGTTTGCCCGTGACGAAGTAGCGCATGATTGCGTTTTCCAGCACGGCCACCTGGCAATCCAGCATGCTGATGTCGATCGCCTGCCCCTTCCCGCTGCGCTCGCGTTCGAAGAGCGCTGAGAGGATGCCGATCGCCGTATAGAGGCCGGCTGTGATATCGCCGTAAGAAGCTCCAGGCCGCACCGGGCCGCCGCCAGGCTCGCCGGTGATGGACATCATGCCACCCATCGCCTGGACCACGATGTCCAGCGCGGGCCGGCCCGCGTAGGGGCCGGTCTGGCCGAAACCACTGGTGCTGGCGAAGATGAGGCGTGGGTTGCGGGCGAACAGCGTCTCGTACCCGATCCCGAGCCGGTCCATCGTCCCGGGCGTGAAGTTCTCCATCACCACGTCGGCCTTCTCCGCCAGCCTTCGGAAGAGTTCGCGGCCCTCCTCCTGGCGCAGGTCGATCGAGATAGAGCGCTTCCCCCGGTTGATGCTGAAGAAGTACCCGCTCCAGCCGTTCTGGTAGGGGCCCGTTGTCCGCGCGATGTCGCCCCAGGGGGGCCGCTCGACCTTGATCACGTCGGCGCCAAGGTCGCACAACGTCATTGCCGCGTAGGGGCCGGAGAGCACCCAGGTCAAGTCGAGGATAGTAACGCCAGTCAATGGACCTTCGAACATGGGCGCAGTCTACCGTGGGCTGCGGCCGCCCGGCGTTGGCGCCGGTGGTGGCTGGCCGGTTCGCCGGCGGGCCCACTGGGGCTTCCCGAGATCGCCGTAGCCTTTGCCCGCCCCACGCGGCGCGGCCGTTAGCCGCATTGGCATAGTTCGCGCCGCATTAACAATTCGCATCGAGCCGGGCCGTACTCGTGATACGAAAGGCAAGGACGCTGGGTAGTTGGCATTGTAAGGTGCGGAAGAGGGCCGAAACTGACGATAGAAAACCCCGGCTTCGAGCAAACGCTCGGCGAGATGTTGAACACGCGCCAGCGCTGGCTCCTGGTGGTCAGTCTGATGCTCGCCATGTTCGTCGGGGCGATCGACCAAACGGTGGTCTCGACTGCCACCCCGAGCATCCTGGCGGATCTGGGCGGCTTCGGCCTACTCTCCTGGCTGTTCACGAGCTACCTGCTCAGCTCCACGGTCGTCGTTCCACTGGTCGGCAAGCTCTCCGACATCTTCGGCCGCAAAGTGTTCGTGCTCGTCGGCGTGGCCGTCTTCATGGTTTCGTCGGCGGCGTGCGGGGCCGCGCCC
>JBGOVF010000151.1:0-6207 GCA_041477975.1 Tepidiformaceae bacterium | reverse complement strand
CCGGCTTCGACTGGCTACAACCTTTCGCTCGCGTACACGTTCGCTGCCGCGGCCGCAGGTGTAGCGTCGTTGGCGTTCGGGCTGGCGCGGTGGATCCTCGGGTCGCGGGCGCAACAGTGGGCGTTGGCGGCAGGCGGAATCGCCGTGGCGATGCTCCTTTTCGTCGGGTCGCTCTCGGCTATTTTCGAATGGTCGGCGGCGCACGGGCAGTACAACGCCACCCTCTACAGCGACCTCGGCCTCGACTGGCTGCTGCCCTGCGCGCCGGCCCAGACCGAAAACTGTTACGCGCACGAGGAGAACCCGCGGACGACAGCCTGGTACCCAACGCGCTACTGGTTCTGGTGGGACCACACTCGTCTGATCCCCGGG
The DNA here is from genome assembly GCA_041477975.1 of Tepidiformaceae bacterium. GTDB lineage: Bacteria > Chloroflexota > Dehalococcoidia > Tepidiformales > Tepidiformaceae > JBGOVF01. The sequence goes on along the minus strand of JBGOVF010000151.1, from coordinate 5,835 downwards.
ACGATCGTGGAAGTGCCGTTCTTCAGCTTCCTCCTCGGCGACCTTCACCCGCATGTGATGTCGATCCCCCTGGTGGTCCTGGCGCTCGGGCTCAGCGCGGCGACCTTCCGAGGGCGCCGGCCGCTCTCGTGGACGAACCACTGCCGGCAACCGTGGGCGGGCGGTGCGTTCGTGGTCATCGTCGGCGCGCTCGCATTCGAAAACGCCTGGGATCTGCCGACCTTCGGCGGGCTCTTGGGTGTGGCCGTGGTCGCGCGGAACTTGCGCGCTCGCCCGCCAACGGAGGCGCTGCTGGCGAGCGTGGGCTACCTGGGACCGATTTACCTCGGCGCTGTCGTCGCGTACATACCGTGGTATCTGGACTTCTCCTCGCAGGCCCAGGGTCTGCGCGCATACGTTGGCGCCGGGACGCGGCCTGTTCATGCCCTCCAGATATTCGGGCCGCTTGGTTTCGCGGCGCTCTGCGCGGTCGGATGGGCAGGAGTCAAGACGTCCTGGAGTGCGCTTGGGAATGCCCTGCTCAGCACGGCCTGGTTGCCGTTGCTGCCCTTCATCGGCTGGTTGCTGCTGGCATCGGGCTATGGCGAGCTGGATGCAGGAATCCGCGCGCGCACCGATTCGGGATGGGTCACGCTGATCATCTACGGGCTCTGCGTGTGGGCGCTGAGCGCCACGGCTCTCGTGCTGTTCCTCCGGCGGCATCCCGCGGCGATGGTGGCCGCGCTCGGCGCGATTGGCGCGCTGCTGCTGCTCGGTATCGAGCTGTACCTGGTCAAAGATGTGTTCTTCGGGTCGGCCTTCGTCCGCCAGAACACGGTGTTCAAGCTTGCCTACCAGGCGTGGATCCTGCTCGCCGTGGCGGGCGCGGTGAGCGTCGCCTGGGGGCTGCGCGCCGTCGCCGCGAAGCGCGACTGGCGGGGAGCGTTGGCTTTGCCGGCCGCGGTGCTGGTGGTGGGCGGGCTGGCCTACGCGCTGACCGCGGCCCCCAACCGAACGGAAGGCTTCGGTAACAGCACCTCGATCGATGGCTTCAGTGCCATCGCTCGCAACGACCCGGCGGAATACGCTCTCACCAGGTGGATTGGCGACAACACGGCGGGCGACGACGTGATCTTCGAGGCCTCTGGCCGGAAGTGGCGGCGCGATGACCAGGGCAACCCCCTCCTTTTCGACTCGAACGTCGACTACTCCGAGGCCGGGCGAATCGCTTCGCGCACGGGGCGGCCGACTCCCATCGGCTGGTTCTTCCACGAAATCCAGTGGCGCGGCGATACACCGGCGAACCAGGCGCGGTTCCGGGCGCGCCAGGACGTTGTCGACAGCGCCTACACCTCACGCGACCGCGGGACGGTGCTGGCCGCGATGAGACAGATGAATGCGCGATACCTGGTCGTGGGACGCGTGGAACTGGCCGACTACGCGCCTGACCTGATGGCGGACTTCGCGAGCTTCATGGACGTTGCCTTCGAGTCGGGCACCGTTCGCGTGTACCGAGTGCCCCAATACCACGTGCTGGAGACCTCGTGACGTTCGGACGTCCCATCCAGCGGGACGCGGAGGGAGCGATCACCGTGTCGATCCAGGCCGTGGCCTGGATTGGCGCGACGGCGCTGTTCCTGCTGCTTCGGCTTGGGCCAATCTGGCAGATGCGCGTCGGCGGCTTTGAGCTCGTGCATCTCTCCGGAGCCTGGACGGCCAGGACCGGCCACCCGGATGACCGCTTCGCGCCAACGCTCTTCCAGGCGCTGACGACGCTCTCCCTTCATTGGACAACGTCCGAAGTCCCGGCCCGAATCCTTGCGTTCGCAGCCTGCGCGACGATCCCGGCGGCGCTATATCTCCTGCGAACGAAGCTCGGACATGGTGGCGCCCTGATAGCGCTCGTGGTGCTCGCGCTTGACGGACCTACGATTAACCTCGGCGCTTCCGCCTCGGCTATGGGGTTCGACCTGCCGATCGCAATCTGGCTGTTCGTGCTCCTCATGGGCGCCCCGCTCCCTGCGTGGGCATGGGCGGTTGTTGGGTTCACGGTCGCGACCGCGGGTCCACTGTTGCTACCGCTGGTCGCGGGGTTCGGCGCGGTGGCGCTCTTCGAGCGGCGGTATCCTCCGCAGGCGGAGTTGGTGGCGGCGGCGGTGGGCGTGGCGGCGGGAATCCTTGCGGCCAGTGCGAGGTTCGGGCTCGGATTCGACGGCCTGCGAGTGCCGCCATTCGACCTCTTTGCCGCCGGCTTCGACGAGCGTTGGGCGTCGTTGCCGGCCCTCAAGGTAGCTCTGATTTACTCCGCGCCGATAATCGTTGGCGGCGCAGCCGTTGCCGCGGTGGCGTTCTTCCGCTGGTATCGCTGGGCGGAAGTGGAAGAGATGGAGCTGCAACTCCTGGCGTGGGCCGCTCTTGCCGCTGCCTGGCTCGCTGCCGGGGCGACGGCGAATAACCCGGTTCCCGTCGTGGCCCTCGTTCTGCCGATGGCGTTGCTTCTGGGCCCGGGGCTCGCCAGGGCTGCCGCGGCGATGCTCGAGGCGGACTGGTACTACGCGCGGGTCCTCGTGCCCATCGGCCTGGCACTCCTCGCGATTGTCACGGCCGTCGTCGTGCAATGGGCTCGAGACGGCCACCCCGGCGACGCCGGCGAGAAGCTGGCGGTCGGCGGCTTCACGATCCTCGCGCTCGCCATCGGGGCGATCCTGGCGGCGAACAGGGATTCGCTGGCGACGTTGCTGCCAGCCGCGCTGCTGCTCGGTCTCTTGCCGGTTGTTTCGGGTGCGACGGGCGTCGCCTTGAGCTCGCAACACGACCTCCTGGCATCGCCGTTTAGCCCGCCACAAGCCCGTGAGCTGCGGGACATCGCCCTTCAGACCGTCGCCGACACGGGTGGCCTCGTTGTGGTACACCCACAGTTCGAAGATGACATAACCTGGGCCTTCAGAGGCTCCGGTCAAATCGTCGTCGCTTCGCAGGTGCCGCTCCAGGCGACGGTAGTTCTGTGGCCCGCAGACCTCCCCCCGCCGGCCGGCACGGCGGTGCTCGAAGGCGACTGGAACGTGCTGCGTGAAGCGACGCCGCCGTCAGGCGGGTTCCTTCGTTACCTGCGCTGGTTTACCGACCGAAACTCCCTGGATATCAAGCGGGTGCCGGTCGCGGTATACATCAGGGCAGGACAATGACAGCAGCGCCCTTCTCTCAAACGACTCCGCCGAGGCCAGCCGTGGCCCAGCGGCTGGAGGCTGCCCGGCTGGCGGTCAATTGGGAGGTCGTGATCTACGTCGGACTGATGTCCGCCGCCTTTGCCCTGCGCTTCTGGGATCTCGGCGGCCGGGCTTTGCACCACGACGAAAGCATCCACGGACAGTGGTCATGGGGGCTGATCCAGGGCAACTACCGTCACAGCCCAATCTTCCACGGGCCGTTGTACTACCACGTCCAGGGCCTCGTCTTCCTCCTGATTGGCGCGGCCGACTACACCGCGCGCGTTTCGGCCGCGCTCTTCGGGACGGCACTGGTCGCGCTGCCGCTGCTTCTGCGCCGGCGCCTGGGAGCGGCGGGCACGATCGCTGCCGTCGCGCTCATCGCGTTCTCGCCAACGCTCGTCTACTACAGCCGCTTCTTCCGTGAAGACATCTACATGGCGTTCTTCACGCTGCTGATGGTGGTTGGCATCTGGCGGTACATCGAGGGAGGCCAACAGCGCTGGTTGTTCGTTGCCGCGGCCGCCTTTACGGGAGGCGTCCTTACGAAGGAAGGCGCGTTCCTTGTGGTGGCGGTGTTCCTCCTCTACCTCGACCTCTACCTTGCGACCCAGCTTGCCGCGCAGACGCTTTCCGCGAGGGAGATCGATACGGCGGATCGCCGGGCCATCCTGGCTGGCGCGCTGGCACCGTGGGCGTGGGCGCTGGCAGCCCTGTGGCCGTTCATCGGGCCAATCAAGCGCCGCATGGACTGGGAGGAACTCCCCCGCTCGGGGGACCTGGTGATCCTCCTCGGTACGCTCACGCTTCCCCTCCTGACGCCAGTTTCGCGGCACTACTTCCTCGAACCGCTGTGGCTCATCGACAAAGACCGGCTGAGTTGGGAGAAAAGCCTGCAGGGGACGATCGCGACGCGCGACGCGGTCGCGCTTTCGGGGCTGTTCGCCGTGACCACGAGTCTCGCTGCGTTTGCCGGACTCCAGTGGCGGCCAAGGCTCTGGGCCATCGCCTTCGGCTCTTGTGGCCTCGTGTACCTGACGCTTATGACGTCGTTCTGGACGAACATGAACGGCCTGGTAAGCGGCCCGTGGGGCTCGCTCGATTACTGGGTGACGCAGCAGGATGTCGCCCGCGGCGACCAGCCCTGGTTCTACTACTACATGCTCATGCCGATGTACGAGTTCCTGCCGCTCGTGCTGGCGCTGGGCGGGCTCTACTGGGCGGTGGTCAGGGGCGACGCGTTTTCGCGCTTCCTCGTGGTCTGGAGTGCCGGCATGTGGCTGGTGCTTTCCTACGCCGCTGAGAAGATGCCCTGGAACAACACGCATATCGCACTGCCCGTGTGCCTGCTCGCCGCGTGGACTGTGCAGCGGGCGTGGCGGAGTTGGGGCCATATCAGCCGGCCGCGGCCTGTCGCCCTGGGGCTGGCGAGCGTTGCGTTTCTTTCGATGGGTGCGCTCGCGCTGATCATCTTCCTGCCCTCCGGCGCTTCGTATGGAGCGGTCAAGGTTGGCATGTTCGTCATCGCCGTCGGCCTGATCGGACTGACTGCCTACCCCTACGGCCGAAAAGCGCCGGCGCCGTTCCTCGTTGCCGCGGTTGTCGGGGCGCTCGCGTTGTTCTCCGTCCGGACGATGGTCATGGTCACGTTCGTGCGCGCCGATGACCCGCGCGACCTGCTGATCTACACGCAAAGCTCGCCGCAGCTGGCGACGGTCGCGCACGAAATCGACCAGCTCGCCGCAGCCAGCGGCAAGGGCGAACGGCTGGCCATCGCCGTCGACTCGACAGACTCCTTCGCGTGGCCGTGGGCCTGGTATCTGCGCGACTACAAAGCGGTGAGCTACGTGGACTTTACGAACGGGCCGCCCGTGGGGCAGTTCGACGTTCTCCTGGTCAACCAATCCAATGTTAGCAAGGTGAACGATGCGCTGGCGGCCGGGACGGCGACGCAGTACGGCGCGCCGATCAAGTATGCGCACCGCTGGTGGTACGACGAGACCTACAAGACGGTGATGCAAGTCGAAGGCAAAGGTGCGTGCACGGGCCTCGGCGGCAATTGCGGGCCGTTCCGGCCAGCGACCTGGGAGCGGATTGGCGATGGCCTCCGGAACGACGGCTGGCTGACAGCGTGGTACGACTATTGGCGCGACCACGATCCGGGCCGTCCGAATGGCTCCGTCGATGCGTACGCCTACTTCCCGGCGATTTACGACCTGGCGAAGGGCACGCTCTCCGCGCGCCCGCTGGAGGCCCCGAAACCTGGCGTTGACAAGTCCGGGCGGCCGACGTTTGGCGGCGTCGGGACGTTCCCGGGGCAGTTCTTCGCGCCTGTCGACGTGGAGACCGACGTCGTGGGCAACCTCTACGTCATCGACAGCGCGACGAAGAAGCTGCAGAAGTTCGACGCCCAGGGGAACTTCCTCGCAGCCGTGGACATTCGCGCGAACCCGACCGACCTGAACGAGCAATCCCAGCCGTGGGGCCTCACCATCGGACCGAACGGCGACATCGTCGTCGCCGACACCTTCGGCTGGCGGCTCCGCGTCTTCGACAAGGACCTGAAGCCAATCGGCGGGTTCGGTCAGGCGCCGGATACCACGAAGGCGCCGGGGCCGTTCGACCTTTTCGGTCCGCGCGACGGTGTCAT
>JBGOVF010000156.1:0-6130 GCA_041477975.1 Tepidiformaceae bacterium | reverse complement strand
TGCCGGTCGGCGGAGGCAGCGAGGAGTTCGTTGCCGCGAGCCCAGGATTGCGCGCGCCACAGCGCGACGAACGTCCCGAACGTGCCGGCGCCGCCGAGCGTGAGCGGCAGTGCCGCTGTCGCAACCGTCGGGTCGAAGCGCTGGGCGACCTCCCGCAGCAGGTCTGGGCTCAAGCTGGCGATGAGCGTGTTGACGAGTTCGTAATCCGGGTCGATAGCAGCCGCGGGCGCCGGCAACACCTGGCTGACAACGTAAGGAAGGTCTCGCGAGACGTGAGCGTTCATGCCGAGGAGGAGGTCGCCGAGCCCGCGCACCTGGCGGTTGTCGGCAGCGTCGAACGCTATCCGCCAGGCCTGGGGCACGGCATCCTTCCGCCCGGCGTGCCAATCGTCGTAAGCGTGGAAGTAGTAGTTGGCAAACCACGCCGTGAGGTGGCTGGTGGCGGCGGGGTTTTGCAGCCGTCCCGCGTCGTAGGCGTCGCGGATCTGCTCCGTCATACGCAGGTACATGGTGGCGAAGAGGGCGTTGTGGTCGCAGGTCTTTTCGAGCGGCACGAGCCGCCGGCGCATCTCGGTGAGCACGATATCGAGGCATTTCCGGTCGCCGTTCTGGCACGGGTTAGCGGAACTCGGATCGAGTGCCGGCCGCAGGTTGCCCAGAGCGGTCTCCGGTTGCGGCGTTGCCGCTGCGCCGCTCGATCCGCCGCGGCATCCGGCTATGGCAAGGCTGGCGGAGAGGAGCAGAACGAGTGCGAGAAGCTTCATGGCTAGTGCGGCCTCATGCGGTGTACCGCGAGGCCCGCGCCTACGAAACAGAAGGCAGAGATGGCCACGAGAGCTGATACGGCCCGAAGCCAGGCGCCGCCGGTGTGGTCGAAACCCGCCGGCCCCGCACCAGGCTGTGATAGCGCAGTGATCGCGTCGTCGGGGCGGTCCAAATGAATGACAGGCAGGCGTGACGCTATGGTGTTCACAACCTGGAGATCGTTCAGATTCGAAGTAGCGGCCGCCGCGGTGAATCCCCAGCCGGCGCTCGAGGCGTAGCTCACTTCGCGCAGTACGGGCGGTTGCTCGGCGCCAGGGAAGAGCCCTGCTGACCCGAAGAGGACCTGGAAGGCGAGCAAAAGAGGCAGGGTAGCGAGCGCGGGCGCCGTCGCGCGGAGAATCGCGGATACCAGGAGGCCGAGAGCGAGGGCCGCGATCCCTGCGAGCGCCGATGCGACTACGATCTCGGCCAGGGGCGATGGCAGAACGACCGCATCAGGCGGTCCACCCTGCCGGGCCAGGGCGATCGGCACCAGGATTAGCGCCTGGACGACGGTGATCGAGCCGAGCACCAGTGCCTTGGATGCGAGGTAGGCGGAGGGGGAAAGCCCGACCGCGAGTTCGCGACGAACGATGCGGGCTTCCTTCGACACTTCCCGGATGCCGTTCGAGAGGCCCAGCAGGGTCATGCACAGCATCACCACGAAGAGGACCAGGGATGCCTGCGAGAGCAGCCGAAATTGCAGGGCGGGAAGCTGTCCGAGTTCGTGCGGTGGGAGCCGCCAGAGCGCGAGGAGTCCAAGCAACGGGCCCGCGGCGAGCATGGTTGCCGCGCTCATCCTGTCGGCGGCGATCACCTTGAGATCGCGGCGGATCAGCATCGAGAACTGGCGCGCCCAGCGTTGCGGCGTGAGGCCCGACGCCCGCGGGAGAGGCGCCGTGGCCACCAGCTGGTGCGTGGCCAGCGGTTCGGTGATGAAGTGGCGCGAAAGCACGTCGTCCTGGAACCGCGCCTGCCAGCGCTCCGGCTCCTGCTCGCTGAGGTCGCGGAAGATCTCCTGATAGTCGGCTCGCCCAAAATAGCTCTGGGCAAGTTCAGGCGGGGCGAAGTAGGCCACGCGCCCACCCGGGGCCAGGAACAGCACCCGGTCGCACAGCCGCACACTGTCGACGCTGTGGGTGACGACCACGACCACGCGACCGCCATGGGCCAGCCGCCGGAAGAGCTCCATGAGGCTTCGTTCGAGCCCGGGATCGAGGCCGGACGTCGGCTCATCCAGCAGAAGCAGCGCCGGCCGGGTGAGGAGCTCCAACCCCACACTGACCCTCTTGCGCTCGCCGCCCGAGAGTTTGCGGACCTGCATGTCGCGGCGGTGGGAGAGTTCCAGCTCGTCCATCACTTCCTCGATGCGGGCCCGCCGCTCGGAGGGCGTGACATCCGGGGCGAAGCGAAGGTCCGCGGCGAACTCCAGCGACTGCCCGACGGTGAGGTCGCGATGGACGATGTCGTCCTGGGGGACGAAGCCGATTCGCCCCTTGAGCTCGCCGTAGCCGGAATGGAGGTCGCGTCCGCCGAAGTAGACCGTTCCGGCGTTCGGCGCCCGGAGCCCGGTGAGGACGCCCAAGAGGCTCGACTTGCCCGCGCCCGAGGGCCCGACGATGGCCAGGAGCGCTCCAGGGCGGAGCGGGAAACTGACATCGCGTACCAGCGTTGTCTTACCGGCGCGCACGCTGACGCCCACGGCTGCGAAGGCGACATCCGCCGGTTCCGCCTGGCGGACCAGTGTGTTTTCAGCAAGGCGGAACTGGGCGCCCGCGAAACTGACGATGTCGAGGTCCTTGAGCACGGCCGATTGGACGCGGCGCCCGTTCACGAAGGTCCCGTTGTGGCTCCCGATATCGACGATTTCGAGCGCTCCGGCGGAAGCCGGCCGGAGTTCCGCGTGGTGCCGCGAGACAAGCAGATCGTCGATCACAAGTTCGTTCGAAGGGTCGCGGCCGATCCGAACGATGTCGCCCGGCCGATAGCCCGGCGGGATAGCGGGCGGGGGCGCGACGGCTGCGGGCTGCGTAAGATCTGAGGCCAACGACACTCCCTGCAGCAAGCGGCGCGAGCTATCGTCGCCGCGACCGCCTTCTGGCGGGCAATAGTAACTCGCGCGCCACGATCGCCGTTGACTACGTCAGGCGCGCCGCCGCCCCGCTCCCTTTTTCGCCGGACCCGCGGCCTTGACCGGCTGACCCGTGGCGGTGTCGATTTCGACCAGCTCCCAGCCTTCGGGGAGCGTGACGGTGGAACCGACGAGGGCGGCGACGGCGTGGCCGACCGCGAGCGTGCGATCCATGCCATCGGCCTGGCCGTACGCAGGCACAGGGACCTGGGCGAGCGTCAGGCGCTTGCCGCTGACCTTGACGAGCGTCAGTGCGAATTGGCGGAGAGCGTCGGATTCGCCGCGCCAGCGGTCTCCCTCATCGCCTTCGACGGTCACTTCCAGGTGGTCGATTTTGGTGAACGGCACGAACTCTTTCGTGCCGATGCCCATGCCCAGGTAGCCCTGCTGCCAGGTGGCCGAGCCCTTCTTCGCATCGATCACGACGTCGGCGCCGACGAGCGAGCCGATCAGGCTCATTACCGAGAACGGCACGATCGCCAGGCAGAACAACAGAAGCCCGACGAGCGCCCAGAACGGCAGGCCTGTCCCCCTCGCCGCAATCAGGGCGCCGGCCGCAGCGGCAAGGGCGAGCCCGATGAGCGGCAGGATGACGGTGCTGCGCGCACTCTTGATCTCGATCTTGTCCTCGCCGATGAGCGCCATCGAACGGTGGAGCAACACCTCGCGGCGGCCGTCGCGGCGCTGGATGACGACGTGCGCGGGCAGTTCGATGTTCACGGCACTCAAGTTGGCACCGGCCCGGCCTCGTGGCAACTCGTTGCGAGTTCCGAGTTCCCAGTTTGGGCTCTGCGCTCTTTCCTCTTCGCTCTTCGCTCTTCTGGTACGATGGATCCAGTCCCGCATGGTGCGGATAACAGGAGTCCTTTCCCCTTGGCCTTTGCCGACAAACAAATCGCGTGTCGCGACTGTGGCACGAACTTCGTCTTTACTGCTGGCGAGCAGGAGTTCTACGCGAACAAGGGGCTCATGAACGAGCCCACGCGCTGCCAGTCCTGCCGTTCGGCACGGCGTTCCAGCCAGAGCACGCTCGAACAGAACGACGGCTACGTGCGCTACGGCAACTTCGCGAGCTTTGGCGGCAAGACGCCGCGCCAGATGCACCCGGCATCGTGCGCCGATTGCGGCCAGATGACCGAAGTGCCGTTCGTTCCCCGCGGCGAACGCCCGGTCTATTGCAGCGCCTGTTACAGCAAGATCAAGCCGCGCGAAGAGGCGGTCTGACCGCAACGCCGTGAAGGAGCCGAGGCTCGCGCAGCTCTCGCGCATCTTCCAAACCGACATTGCCACGCACGAATCCGCCCGGGCCGCGATCGGCGCGCGCCCGGGCGATTTCGCGTCCGGCCTGTTCCTGGAGGCGGCCGATAGCGACGACGTGACGAGCATCGAATCGGCGCGCGGCTACCTGGAAGACAGGCTGGCGTACTTCGGGGAGCTGGTGGATGCGGCGGCGAGCGCGGCGATCCGGGTGGCGTTCGAGGCGCGGGTGAAGGCCTGGGAGTAGGCGGCTTATACTCGCCTGTGTGGGAACCGCCGCGCAGCCGAGCCAGGACCCGGGCCAACGACTGTTAGAGCGAGTCGAGGAGATTGGGCGGCTCCCGAATGGGTGGGACGGGGGCGCAGCCGTGCGGCCGTCGCTGGCCACCATCGAACGGGCGTCTCGCTTCGTCCGGGCGCTCGCCCAGGGATTGCCAGCCCCGGCGATCGCCGCCGCGGCCGATGGCTCCATCGAGTTCGAGTGGACGCCTGGCCAAAACGGGCAGGCCGTCGCTGTCGCTGTCACCCCCGATGCGCTCATTCTCCTGGCCGCCTTCACGCACGAGGGAGTCATCTCGGAAGAAGAGTCTGACGACCCGGCCGAGGCGGCGAGGTTCGTGAGTTCGTTCCTGGGCGGCACACGTGCCGGGGATGGATGACTCCGAAGAGCTTTTCCGCCGTGTCCACCTGCACCACCTGAGCGACGAAGGCCACGCCCTCATGTGGGTTGGGTTGCGCGATAGGGAACTCTCGGTGGATCGGGAGCAACACGGGCCGGGGACGCGAGATTGCCGCAGCCGCGCCAGCGGCCGGATGAGCCGCAGCGGGCGAGGCTTCGTCCGGCACCTTCGAAAACGGCCCGGCCGGGCGGTCCACTGGAACCATCTCCGGTGCGCCAGCGTTGGTGATCTCGAACGATGAACCTCCATCGGCTGTCGCTGGCGTTCGTTGCGGCCGCGTGGATGCTGCTCGCAGCGGCTTGCTCTGGAGGAAGTTCACACCAGCCCACGCCAACGGCCGCTGCGAGCCCCACCCCCGCCGCCTGCCCCGTGGACCCTGCGATCTGCGCGTTTGCGGCGCGGGTTGAACACGAATTGCGCGAAGGCGACCCGCGCACGCTCGTCTCGCCGAAGAGCGAGTACTACCCGGACACGGGCATCATCACTGCCGGGCCCATGAAGTTACAGGGCGCTTCGACGCTGCCGCGGGTGATCAGCATTGGCTGCCCGGTGGTTGCGGCGAGGCCGACCTGCGCCGACGCTTTCTCGCTCGTGGTCACGGCCGCACCCGCCGGCGCCGAGCTCACCGGCCAGGTGCGCGTCCTGCTCGGCTTTGTGCGAGACGGGAACGCGCTGCCGATCGTCACGTCGAACGTGCTGGTGCCGGGCTTTCCCGAGCTGCTCGCGGGCGGGAAGCCGCCGTCCTGCAACCTGTCGGGGCGGAAGCTGGCGCCGGGCGAGTGCGTGGAGACGTACTTCTACCCATTCTCATCGGGGTCGGTCCTGGCCGCGGTGCCGACTGCGACGCCTTTGCCAACACCTGCCGGCGACCCCGCTACCAATGTCGAGACCGTGCGGCTCCGGGTCGGAGTGCCGGCGACCATCGGGTACGACACCGTGGTCTACTTCTCGATCGGTTGCTTTGCGTGCGGCCGGCCGCAGATCCCGAACCTCTATCGCTACTACCTCGACAACAGCGGCAAGCCCCACACCGACGACCTCTTCGGGCCGCTGCTGGCCCGCACCGGCGGCTACCCCGCCAGCGTCGCGGCGGACTGGGAGCACGGCCAGCTGCTCGTGAAGATCTGCGCGACCGGGTATTGCGGCGGCGAAAGCGACCCCTCCCCCGATGCGACCGTGCGCGACTTCCGCTCGGGCGATGGCGGCGTGACGTTCACGGAGGAGACCTCGCCCGGACTGCCTGTTGAGTCGTTCCTCG
>JBGOVF010000094.1:0-7374 GCA_041477975.1 Tepidiformaceae bacterium | reverse complement strand
CACCGTCCATTCGTCCATGGGGACGGCGCCGAGGGCTTTGTAGAAGGCGATGGAGGGCTCGTTCCAATCGAGCACGGACCATTCGAGGCGGCCGCATTCGCGTTCGACGGCGAGGCCGGCGAGTTCGACCAGGAGGGCCTTGCCGTAGCCGTGGCCGCGGTGTTCGGGGCGCACGAAGAGGTCCTCCAGGTAGATGCCCGGGCGGCCTTCCCAGGTGCTGAAGTTGTGGAAGAAGAGGGCGAAGCCGACGCTCTGTCCGCTTTCGGTTTCGGCGAGGATGACTTCGGCGTAGGGGCGCGGGCCGAAGAGGTGGCGGCGCAGGGTTTCGCGGTCGAGGCGGACGGCATCGGGCTCGCGTTCGTACTCAGCGAGGCCGTGGATGAGCTCGATGATGGTATCGAGGTCGCGCTCGCGGGCCGGGCGAAGGGGCACGGCGCTCAGTCCTCGACCAGTTCGACGCGGGCGACCTGGGCGCCGTCCTTCGCGATGCGGGTGACCATGCAGCGCCCGCTCATGCCAGCGGCCTGCAGCGCCTCCAGCATGGCGCCGGCGACTTCGCGGGCCGGGGCTTCGGGGCAGATGGCGGCGACAGAGCTGCCGGCGCCGCTGAGCCAGGCGGCGTGGGCGCCGTGGCCTTTCGCGGCCGCGAAGATATCGAACAGCGGCGGGAAGAGGGCCGCGCGTTGGCGCTGGTGGACGCGATCGTCCGTGGCTTCGTCCAGGAGGTCCATACGTCCGGCCGCCATGGCGGCGACGAAGAGGGCGGCGCGGCCGGTGTTGTGGACCACGTCGGCCTTGCTGTACGTGTCCGGCAGCACACGGCGGGCGTCCTTCGTGGCCATCGAATGGTCGGGGATGAGGATAGCCATGTGGGCATCGGCGGGGTACTTGCAGGCGGCGCGCAAGTAGCGGCCATCGGCACCAGCCACGCACACCTGCATGCCACCGAAAAGCGCCGGGCAGGCGTTGTCGCCGTGGCCTTCGAGGTCGCTGGCGATGTCGAGGCACTGGTCTTCGGTGAGGGCGTGCTGCTCGAACTCGCTGGCGGCGAGCACGCCGGCGACGCGGGCGACGGCGCTCGCGCCGAGCCCGCGCCCCAGCGGGATGGCGACGTTGTAGTGAGCGCGCAGGCCCGCCGGGTGGTCCTTGCCGAGCCTGGCGTAGGCCTGGCGCACGGCGGTGAGGACCATCTTCTCGCCGACGTCCTCGGTGGGGATCTGCTCGCGGTCGCTGAAGGTAACGGTGATGGAGGCGAATAGGTCCAGTGCGAGGCCGAGGCAATCGAAGCCTGCGCCAAGGTTGGCGCTGGTGGCGGGCACGCGGACGGTGACGGCGGTGGTATCCATGCAGGGGCGAGGGTAGAGAGCGCGGAGCGAAGAGGAAAGAGCGCAGAGCAAAGAGGGGTGGCCAGTCCGGTAAAGTCGTGGCGTGGACGACGAGAGGGCGATTCAGGTGGGGCGGCTGCGGCCGTACGTGGAGGCGGTGCGGGGGTTCTCGGGGTGGGACCTTTCGCGGATTGCGGTGCGGGCGCTCGAACCGGGCCCGCCGTGGGATTACGGGGCGCTCGCGCGGGCAGCGGTGCGGGATGGGGGGCGCGTTCTGGACCTGGGCACCGGTGGTGGTGAGGCGCTGGCGAGGATCGCGGCTGGGAGCGGCGCGCGGTTCGTGGCCGCGGAGCAGTGGGGCGTGAACGCGCATGTGGCGTTCGAGCGGCTACGGGCGGTGGGCATCCCGCTCGTGTGGTGCGAAACGGGCGAGGCGCGGCTGCCGTTCGCTGACGCGAGCTTCGACGTTGTGCTAAGCCGACACACCGCGCTCGACCCGCTGGAGGTCGACCGGTTGCTGCGCCCCGGCGGACGAGTGCTGACGCAGCAGGTCACGCCGGATACGTGGCCGGAGCTGCGTCGCTTCTTCCCGCGCATGACAGTGTTCCCGGATCACTACAGGGACTACCCCGCGGCGTGGGCGCAGCTCGGTTACGAAGTCACGCGGCGGCGGCACGAATGGCGGTCGGCGTTCGCGACGCTCGGCGACCTCGTGCAGATGCTCATCCTGGTGCCCTGGTACGTCGCGGAGCTGGATATCGAGACCGACCTGGAGCCGCTGCTGGCCCTGGAACGCGAGCTGGGCACCGCTGACGGGATCGTCGTCACGGAGGGGCGATACCTGGTGGAGGCGCGGAAGCCCGGTTAGCCCTTCAGCCGCGCCCGCATGAGGGTGATGGGGATGGTGTAGCCCCACGGTTCGTCGCGGATTTCGAAGGCGGCGCGAACGGGGGGAGAGGCCTCGCGGAAGAGGGTGCGCAGCATTGCGACCTTCTCCGGCGGGGTGCGCATGCGGGTCACCCATTCCAGGCCGTCCAACGCAAGCGGGAAACGCTCCAGCACTTCGGCTTCGAACCCGGCCGTGGCGAACATGCGCACCCACTCCGAGCCCCGCCAATCGCGCACGTGGGAGGCGTCGCGAAGGAGTTCGATGACGTTGAGGAAGGTGTCGAGCGTGGCGTCTTCGGGCGAGACCGTGTCCGAGAGCAGGAAGAGCCCGCCCGGCTTCAGCACCCGCGCGGCTTCGGAAAGAGCGCGACCGGGGTCGGAGTAGTGGTGGGCGCTCACGCGGCTGGTGACGACGTCGAACGAGGCGTCGTCGAACGGCAGTGCCATCACGTTGCCAACCTGGAAGGTGACGTTCGCCAGTTTGCGCTCCGCGGCGAGCGCGGTGGCCTTTGCCACCATTTCCGGCGTGAGATCCAGGCCCACGACTTCGCGCGCGTGGCGGGCCGCGGCCAGGGCGGTGTGGCCGGGCCCGCAGCCCATATCGAGCACGCGTTCGCTGCCGGTGAAGGCTGCCGCTTCCACGAGGCGGGCGAGGTCCGGGCCAGAGGAGTGAAAGGTGCTGTTGGCGTAGGCATCGGCGGTGCCGCCGAACTGCCGCCGTACCGGGTCAGTGACCTGTGTCATGGCCGGGCCCTCCTGTGAGGAATCAGGATACGGTTGCTCGTGGCCGGTCGTCGAAGATATGCTTCTCATCACTTCGATAGCTCGTGAGCATGTATGGAACTCCACCAGCTTCGCTACCTCCGCGCGGTTGTGCGAACCGGCAGTGTGACCGCGGCCGCGGAAGCGGAACTCGTGGCGCAGCCGTCGGTGAGCAAGCAGATGCGCTCGCTCGAACGCGAACTTGGTGTGCCGCTGTTTCACCGGGTCGGCCGCCGAGTCGTCCCGACTGAGGCCGCGCTGGCGCTCGCCGACTGCGCCGACCGAGTGTTCGATGACATCGGCGCGACCGTCGGGGCCATCTCCGGCCCCGATTCAGCGCGCGGCGGCACGCTCCGCATGTGCGCGACGGAGACGGTGAGCGACCACCTCCTGCCGCCCGCGCTTACCTGGCTTCGAAAAGTCTACCCGTCGGCGCGGATTCGAGTCGAGATGCTCGGCACCGATGACGCCATCGCCCGTGTCCTCGCCGACGAAGTGGACCTCGCCATCGTCGTACTGCCACTGGCCGATTCGCGGCTCGACGTGCAGCACCTGCTCACGGAAGACGTGCTCATCGCCGTCCCTACCAGTCACCGCTGGGCGCGCGAGAAACGCGTTTCGCTCGACGGCGCCCTGCGTGAACCCGGCCTGCTGCTTTCGATGCCTGGCCACGGCCTGCGCGCGATGGTCGACGAAGCGGCGCAGGCCCGGGGCATCACGCTGGATGGCAGCATCGAGTTACGGTCTCAGCAGGCGCTCCTCGCCATGGTGGCTGCCGGCGGCGGCATTGCGTTCTCGCCGCGTATGGCAGTAAGAGGGCGCGAAGACATCGTGGCCTTGCCGCTTGACCCGCCGCTGCGGCGTGAGATCGGCTGGATCCGGCGGAAGGGCCGCCACCTCCCCGCCGTGGCCGTCGAACTGCTCCGCGGCCTGGCCGAAGGCGCCAGTTAGAGCGGGGACGGGCCGCGCCGGGGAGCGCCTGGAAGTCCAGTGCCAACTTGCGAAACTTGGCGATGGCGTCGCGGCGTCCCGCCCTCACCCCCAGCCCCCTCTCCCGACTGCGCGGGAGAGGGGGAGACTCGTTCACGTCGGCACGGCATCGACCGCTTAGTTTCGTCGCTGAGTACTAGCGGTTAAACGGTGGGCGGGAATGGCGCCCGCGTTACCCGAGGCGTTCGAAGGCGACGGCGGCGGCGCCGAGCAAGCCTGCGTCGTCGCCCAGCGTGCTCAGCCGCACCAGCGTCCCGGCGGCCGGCCCGTAGGCGAGGGAGTACATCGCATCGCGCAGCGGCTTGAGGAGCATGTCGCCCATGGCGAGGAGGCCTCCGCTCAAGGTCACGATATCCGGGTTGAGCACGTTCACCAGGCTCCCGAGGCCCAGGCCGAGGAGGTGCCCGCCGTGGCGGATCTCGGCCTCGCAGAGGTGGTCGCCCTTCGCGGCGGCCTGGTACAGATGGGCGGCGGTCGGCTCTTCGTAGCCGACCATCTCGCGGAGGACCGGGGACTTCGCGTTCTCGAGGAGGTAGCGCGCGCGCTCGGCGAAGGCCACGCCGCTGACCATCGCCTCCAGGCAGCCGCGGGAGCCGCAGTTACAGCGCGGGCCGGCGGGGTCGATGATGATGTGGCCGATTTCGCCGGCGAGGCCCTTCGCCCCCCGGTAGAGCCGGCTATCAATGACAATCCCGCCGCCGATTCCCGTGCCGAGCGTGCCGTGAAGCAGGTGGCGTGTGCCGCGGCCGGCGCCGTACCGGAATTCGCCGAGGGCGGCGGCACTGGCGTCGTTTTCGATGTAGGTCGAGATGCCGAGCCGCTGCGCGACGGGCGTGGTGAGGATGAGGTTGCGGAAGCCGGGGATGTTCGGCGCGACCAGGACTTTGCCTTCGTCGGCGTTGATCAGGCCCGCCGTCGCGATGCAGGCGGCCACCGGTGCGGGCGAGACCGCCGCCGCCGTGCTCGCCAGCAACTCCACGATCTGCGTGATGATCTCGTCGGTGGTCGCCGCCTCGGGCGTGTGGTGGTCCGCTCGCTGGAGGATTTTGCCATCCTCGGTCACAACCGCGGCGCGGAGGTGGGTGCCCCCGAGGTCGGCCGCCAGCACGGTGCGAGTCACCGCTTCACTGTAGCGAATCCGGCACTGCGCGTGCGATGGACCAGACCGGCCTGCGCTTGCAAGGTCGCGAGACTCTGCGCATTGTGCCGTGGTGTTCGGCGAATGGGAGCTGGAATTGATTGGGGCGGCTCGCGTTGCGCGGCTGGCGACGGTCGCGCGCGACGGACGGCCGCACCTGGCGCCGGTCTGTTTCGCCTTCCTCCAAGAGCGGTTCGCTATCGCAATTGATGAGAAACCCAAGTCCGGCCGGCGACTCGCGCGGCTAGGCAACATCGAACGCGACCCGCGCGTCAGCCTGCTGATCGACCACTACGGCGACGATTGGAGCCAGCTCGCGTGGGTGCGGATTGATGGCGAGGCGGCGATTCACGAACGGGGCGATTCGTGGCCGGAGGCGCTCGTCGCCTTGCGAACGAGATACAGGCAGTACGCGGCCATGGCACTCGAAGCCTTGCCGCTCATTGAAATCCTGCCGTCGAACGCGGCATCGTGGCGCTGGGGCACGCCCTAAGGCGTCTCGAGGTCCAATGCGCGGCTGACGATGACCCAGTAGCGTTCGCCCGGCTGCATCATCGCCAGCGTCTGCATCTTCGGTGAGAGGCTCGGCCCGTAGCGCTGCCACTGGCCGGCGCCGGCGTCATACCAGTAGACGACCGAAAGCCAATTGATCGCGGATGCGAACGCTTCGGCGGGGGAAACCGCGGAGCCGTTCCACGTGACGAGATTCGTCCCCGCCTGGAGATGGAGCACGGGCGGTGCGGGCGGCGCTGGTTCGGCCGTAGGCTGAGGGGCGGCCGCGGCAGCAGCGGCCGGCGGAGGAGGGGGCGCCGCGGTTGGCGGCGGCGGAGCAGTCGTCGGGGTCGCGGTTGCCGCTTCGCCTGCGCCGTAGCCGAAGTCGGTCACCCAATACCAGCCGTACGCGGAACTTGCGTTGAAGACGCGAGCAATGCCGATCTGCTTGAAGTCCGGCGTGAGCATCACATCGAGGTGGGATGGCGAACTCGCGAAGCTCGCGAACGCCGAGTTCCCGGACGAGCGTTCCGTCCCGGCGGAGAGGTTCTCGCCCCCGGGGATCGGGTAGCCACAATCCGGCATGCGCACCCAGGGCGTGCGGCCGAGGGAGTCGTTGTGCCCGAACGTGGAGCGATGGGCGAGGTCGTTCGCCATCCATGTTGCCGCTCGCGTGAGCGCCGGGGCGATAGTCAACGCCTGTGCGCCTTTCTGGGCACGAAGCGCGTTTATCTGCGTGAAAAGTGCTTGCTCTTCGCCATCGACCGTCATGTCGTCGACGTTGCAGTTGGTGAGCGCGTGGGCTGTGGAGTTCGAAGCGAAGGCTCCGAAGGCGAAGGTGCCAAAGGCGACAAACGCGCAAAGCGCGATTGTTGTGCGACCGAGCACGTGCACCTCCCAGGGGCCACCGCTTTCGACCATAGGGAGATGCGGGGATTGGAGAGAGTGGGAAACCCCTTATTTTGTGTAACGGGACTGCAAACTCTTTTGGGGCCGAATCCCGCGTATTTCAGTGAAGGAAATGGCGTCCCGGAAGCGGCCGCGGGCACGTCTCGGGAGCGGCCGGGCGCCTTCGACAGAGCCGAAGGTGGCGGGTTTCGCGAGTCGTAGGCCTCAGCTCCGACGGCTGGCGGGTGGTGGCACGGCTCAGGCGCGCGGGTGGGCCCCGCGGATGAAAAGCCGGCGCGGCCCCCGGAGCTGGAGGGTGTCACCGCGATCGATTGCGCCGATCTCGTACTCGCCGAATTTCGCCAGGAAGGCTCCGAGGGCGAGTTCGAACTCCAGCCGTGCCACCGGCGCGCCCAGGCAAAAGTGGACGCCCACGCCGAAGCTCAAGTGGCGGTTCTCTCGCCGTGCGATGTCGAGCACGTCCGGATCGGGAAACTGGGCGGGATCGCGGTTCGCGGAGGCGATTACCGCGTGCAGCGACTGGCCGGCGCGGATGGTGCGGTCACCGAGCGTGGTATCGGTCCTGGCCCAGCGCAGCACCATGTGCGTAGGCGTCTCGAATCGGAGGAGCTCTTCAATAGCCGTTGGGATGCCCGCGGGGTCCGCGATCAGGGCCGCCCGCGCGGCGGGGAAGCGGGCGAGGGTGAGCAACATGTTCGCGAGGCCGAGGGCCGTGGGGCCGTTACCGGCGAGCGAGATGTGGATAAGCAGCATCAACCATTCGTCGGCGGCAAGGCCTTCCACGCGGGCAGCTTCCAGCAGCGTCCGGAGCACGGAGGCCCGTTCAGCCAGCTTTCCTTCATCGAACGCGGCAGCGAGGTAGTCGTGCAT
>JBGOVF010000114.1:0-6913 GCA_041477975.1 Tepidiformaceae bacterium | reverse complement strand
GCTGGTAGTCGCTCCCCACCATCGTCACTTTCGAAAGCGCATCCGGCCCGTTGCCAATGAGCATGACGTTCTTCAACGGCGCGGTGATTCGCCCGCCCTCAATCATGTACGCCTCGGTCACCGAGAAGACGAAGTCCCCGTTCGAGATGTTCACCTGCCCACCCGAGTACGAGATGCAGTAAATCCCGCGCTCCACGCTGCGGATGATGTCCTCTGGATTGCTTTGCCCGGCGAGCATCAGGGTGTTCGTCATCCGCGGCATGATGTAGTCCTTGAACGTCTCTCGCCGCCCCGAGCCCGAAGGCGCGAGACCGAAATGGCGCGCACTCACCTCATCGTGCAGGTAGCCGCGCAGGGTCCCGCCTTCGATAAGCACGTTCCGTGTCGTGGGGTTTCCCTCGTCGTCGAAGTTCAGCGAACCGCGCGAGTCCGCGATCGTCCCATCGTCCACCACGGTCACGAAAGGGCTCGCCACCGGCTGGCCCACCCTCCCCGAGTAGTTGCTGGTGCCCTTGCGGTTGAAGTCCGCTTCCAGGCCATGCCCGACCGCTTCATGAAGAAGCACGCCGCTGTCGCCAGCCGCGAGCACGACCGGCAGCATACCCGCCGGCGCTTCGATCGCATCCTGCTGGAGCACCGCCTGCCGGGCCGCCTCGCGTGCCAGCTCCTCCGGCGTCACGCGCTCGAAGTACTCGATCCCCAGCCGCCCGCCGCCGCCCGTCCGGGCCACCTGGCGGCTCTCGCCGCGTTGCGAAAGCGCGCTCACGTTGAAGCGGATGAGCGGCTGCACGTCACCCACGATCCGCCCGTCACTGCGGGCAACCATCACGTACTTCAGCTCGTCCCCGATGCTCGCATCGAGCCGCGCGATGCTCGGGTCGAACGCCCGCGCGGCGTGGTCCGCGCGCTCCAGCAGCGCCACCTTCTGCGCGGCCGGCTCATCGGTGAGCGGGTCCGCCGTCGCGTAGTAGCTGATCCCGGCCAGTTGCGGCGTCGCGTCGATTGGCTCTGGCCGCCGGTCTTCGCCGCCGATGCGCGAAGCCGTCTCCGCGGCCCGCCTCATCGCGTCCAGCTCCAACGACTCGGTGTACGCGTAGCCAATGGCGTCGCCCTTCACGACACGGATGCCAACGCCCTGCGCTACGTTCCGCGACGCCGCTTTCACGCGCTGGTCCTCGAACTGGATAGCGCTGTTCGTGCGGTGCTCGAAGAACAACTCGGCGAAGTCTCCGCCGTGCGCGAGGGCCGTCGAGAGCAGCGACGAGGTCACGGCTCCGTCCAGGCCGTAGCGCTCGACAAACATCTTCATCGCCGTCGAACTGGTATCGCTCGCCATCGCACTCCTCCGCGGTCCGGGCCAGACCGCCTCTCTTATCGTAGCTGGCTGCGCCAGATGCCGTTTGAACGCGGGCGTTCCCTTGTGGCTCGTTCGCCCCGCCTTGTGTAGCTTCGAAGCGACGTCCCGCCCCAAGGACGGGCCTTTGGCAACTCCCGCATTGCCCGCGACGAAACGTGCCCGCCGCACCGGGGGCCTGGCGGCGCCCGGGCGAGCGCTGGCGGCCCTTCGCCATCGCGATTTCCGCTTCCTCCTCGCCTCCACCATGGCCCTGCAGGTCGGATCCTGGGTTCAGACTATCGGCCAGGGTTGGCTCGTCGTGCACGACCTCGGCGGCTCGGCCACGAACCTGGCAACTGTCGCCCTCCTTCGCGGGGCATCGCTCGTCGTCCTCTCGCCCGTTGGCGGCTACCTGGCCGGCCGCTACGAGCGGCGCCGGCAGCTGATGGCCTACACAACCGGCAGTGCCGCAATCGCCATCCTGCTCGCCTTCCTCGTCGCAACCGGCCGCATCGAGATCTGGATGGTCTACGTCACCGCACTGGCTGCGGGCGCCGTGGAAGCTCTCGCGGGGCCCATTCGCAACCTTCTCGTCTTCGATAGCACGAGTCCCGAGGACCTCACGAACGCAGTCGCACTGAATGCTCTCGGCGGCAACGCAATGCGCGTCATCGGCCCGGCCATCGGCGGCGCGCTCATTGGTCTCATCGGCACGCAGGGCACGTTCGAAGTCCAGGCGGCATGTCTCGTGGTGGCTGTGTTGCTCACGGCGCGGCTCCGGCCGAGCCGGCCCGAAGGCGGCGCGCAGGTGGGCATCCTCAGCAGCATCGGCGGCGGCCTCGCCTACGTGGCCCGCGACCGCCGCATGCTCCTCATCGTCACCATGGCCATGTTGCCGAGCGTCCTCGTCTATCCCTACGTCACCTTTCTGCCCGTGTTCGCCCGCGAGGTGTTCAACAGCAACGAAACCGGGTACGGCTACCTGGCGGCTGCTGTGGGGTTGGGCTCGCTCCTCGGAGGCGGCCTCGTCGCCGCCACGTCGGACCGCGCTCCCATGGGCCTCGGGATGATGTGGGCCTGCTTCGCCTACGCCGTCTGCGTCGGCGCATTCGCCCTCATGCACCAGCTATGGGTCGCCGTCGCGGTGCTCGCGCTCGCAGGGGTGTTCCACAGCATCTACTCAGCCTTCAACGCATCGCTCATGCAGATGATGGCTTCGCCCGAGTACCGCAGCCGCGTGGTCTCGCTCCAGACCATGACGTGGGGCGTCACGCCGTTCGCCGGACTGCTAATGGGCAAGATGATCGACGGCTACGGCGCGCCGCACGTCGTTTTCGGCTGGATGGCCGCGGCGGCGGGACTGACTCTCATCCTCACGTTATCCTCACGCCAACTGCGAAGCCTCTGAGGCAACCCATGGAATCGCTCCTCGCAACCATCGCAACCGGCCTGCGCAAACTCAGCGGCGACGGCCGCCTCCTCCTCGAACCCGCCACAACCGCCGAGCTCGCGGGCGTCACTTCGCTGTTCGTTGTCGACCTCGAAATGTCCGGCTCCAACGCCCAGCTCCATGAGGTGCTCGACGTAGGCGGCGTGCGCGCTTCGCTTGCGCGAGGGTTCCCAGAAGAACAGGCGTGGGGCGCCCGCGTAAAGCCTAAACACATCGGCAACGCCGTCCCCGCTGCCCTCAAGGTCGTCGGTTATAGCCCAAAGGCCTGGAAAAACGCACTTGAGATCGAAGCGGCCTTCGAACAGTTCAGCGAACTCGGCCGCGATGCCGTCATCGCCGGTTGGGGCATCGGCCAGGACATGGCCTTCCTCGCCGAATCGTACCGCCGGCTCCAGGCGCCCTGGCCCTTTGCCACCATTGCCCTCGATATCCAGCCCATCGCCCGGGCGCTGCTAAAGGGCGGTGGACAGGTCGACCGGTTCAACCTCGGCCACGTTGCCGACCGCCTGGGCATTGGCCGCATGGGCGAACACGGCGCGCTCGCCGATGCCTACGCCACGTACGATGTACTGGTGAAACTGCTGGAGCGAGCGGAGAACAGCGTATCCTAGTCGATCCCGAGTTCCCGCTCTGCGTCGCGCACCCGGGGCTGCTCCCAGAGCCAGCTCACCTTCAACCAGAATCCAATGAGCGCCTCGCTGGAGAACACGCCTTCGGACGGTTCGACGAGCTGAAAGCGGCCGTCCGAACCCAGCCTATAGAACTCGGCCACTTTTCGATGCGGATCGATCAGCCAGTATTCCGAGACACCGGCGGCTTCGTATTCGAAGTACTTGTCGCCCCGGTCGGTGCCACGGCTGCCCGGACTGATGACCTCGATGGCGACATCGACCGGGCCTTCAAGGTCCTTTTGCCGCAGCCGCGAAAGGTTCGCCGTCGAGACGAAGCTCACATCGGGCGCGCGGCCGGAAGCCGGAAGCCTGATGAGAAACGGATCGTGAAAGATGCGGCCCAGGTCGCGGGCCTCCACGAAAGCTCCGATCAACCGGATGAGAAACACTGTGAGTCGGGCGTGCGCTTCGTCCACACCTGGCATCTCGACTACCTCCCCGTCGACCCACTCCGCGCGCTCGATTGAGTCGTCGGCGAGGAATTCCTCGTAAGTCATCTTCCGCCGCGGGACTGCTGGCTGGAACTCGGCAACCTGTGTCATTCGATAGCTCCTCGTGCATGATACCTCAGTCGATGGACCTCTCCATGCAACCCTCTTGACAACTCCTTAGCCCAACGCTAACGATACCGGTGATGTTCTCGGGGCGGGGTGAAATTCCCCACCGGCGGTGAAAGCCCGCGACTCTATCAGTGCCCGCGCAAGCGACGTTGATGGACTGATCCGGTGAAATCCCGGGGCCGACGGTACAGTCCGGATGGGAGAGGACAACGGCTGGCTGGCCGCGCGTCAGCGAGCCTCCGCGCATTCGCGCATCTCCCACCTGCCCCCGCGAAGATCAGAAATGGGGCAGCGTCGTGGATCCTCAGTCCTCAGTCCTCAGTCCTCAGTCCTCACCGCCGGAGGCGGCGTGATGTTCACCGGCATCATCGAAGAAGTCGGCACGGTCATCGAAACGGGCGAAGGCACACTGCGCATCCGCGCCCCGCACATCCTCACCGATACCCACCTCGGCGACTCCATTGCCATCAACGGTGTCGACCTGACCGTCGCCGAGATGGACGGCGAGCAGTTCTTCGCCAACCTCATGCCGGAGACCTACCGCCGCTCCAACCTCGGCGAACTCCGGCCGGGTGACCTCGTCAACCTGGAACGCAGCGTGCGCCCGAGCGACCGCCTCAGCGGCCACATCGTCCGAGGCGTTGTCGAAGGTGTCGGCGCGCTCCACTCCATGACGCCTGAAGGCGAAGCCATCATCGTCCGCATCTCCGCTCCGACCGAGCTCTTGCGCTACATGGTCGTCAAAGGGCCCGTCTGCATCGACGGGATCAGCCTCACCATCATCGCCAAAGACGCCGAAAGCTTCTCCGTCTCTCTCGTCCAGTACACCCAGGATCACACGAACCTCTGCCGCCGCCAGCCCGGCGACCGCATCAACCTCGAAACCGACATCATCGCGCGCTACGTCCAGCAGTTCGTGGCCGAATCCGCACTCACCCCGGAGGCATCCCGATGACCGAACGCGATTCCGTCCTCGTCACCGTCCCCGAAGCGATCGAAGAGTACCGCCGAGGCCGCTTCGTCATCATCACCGACGACGAAGAGCGCGAAAACGAAGGCGACCTCGTCATGGCCGCCCAGTTCGTCACGCCGGATGCCATCAACTTCATGGCCAAGTACGGCCGCGGCCTGATCTGCATCCCGCTCACCGAGGCGCGGGTCGCTGAATTGAAGCTCCCGATGATGGCCGAGGACAACAGCTCGCACTTCGGCACGCCGTTCACGGTCTCCGTCGAGGCCCGCAGCGGCGTGACCACCGGCATCTCCGCTGGCGACCGCGCGCGCACGGTCCAGGTGCTCATCGACCCCGCATCCGGCCCCGACGACGTCGTTCGCCCCGGCCACATGTTCCCGCTTCGCGCCCGCAACGGCGGGGTCCTCGTTCGCGCCGGCCAGACGGAGGCGGCGGTTGACCTCGCGAAGATGGCCGGCCTCTATCCGGCGGGCGTCCTCTGCGAAATCATGAAGGCCGACGGCGAAATGGCCCGCATGCCGGACCTCAAGCGCTTCGCCCGCCGCCACGGCCTCAAAATCGTCACCGTCGCGGACATGATCAAGTACCGCCTTCGCCACGAGAAGCTCGTCCAGCGTGTGGTCGAAACGAAGTTGCCCGTGCCGGATGGCGAGATGACCATCGTCGCCTACCGCGCCGAAAACCAGCCAGACGAGCACGTCGCGCTCGTGAAGGGCCCGATTGACCCTGAGAAGCCCATCCTCGTCCGCGTCCACGACCAGTGCGTCACCGGCGATGTCTTCGATTCTCTGCGCTGCGACTGCGGCGAGCAGAAGGACCGGGCCCTCAAGATGATCGCCGAAGAGGGGGGCGTCTTTCTCTACATGCGCCAGGAAGGCCGCGGCATTGGGCTGCACAACAAGCTTCGCGCCTACGAACTCCAGGACCAGGGCATGGACACGGTCGAAGCCAACATCGCCCTCGGTTTCCCCGCGGACCGGCGCGACTACGGCATCGGCATGCAGATCCTGCGAGACATCGGCGTGCGCAAGATGCGCTTGATCACCAACAACCCGGCGAAGCGCGCGGGCCTGGAGGCCTACGGCCTCGAAGTCGTCGAGCGCATCCCGATCGAAACCGAGCCCAACCCGTTTAACATCCGCTACCTCGATACCAAGCGCCGGCGCATGGGCCACCTCCTCGATGGCCTCGAATCGCTGGGCGGAGGGAAGTAGGGATGCCCGAAATCGAAGGCTCGCTCGATGGCGCCGGCCTTCGCGTGTGCGTGGTCGTCGCCCGCTGGAACGAGTTCGTGACGCGCAAGCTGATGGAAGGCGCGGTCTCCGCCCTGCGCGAACGTGGGCTCACCGAAGAAAATGTCACCGTGGCCTGGGTGCCCGGCTCGTTCGAAGTGCCAACCGCCGCCCGCTGGGCCGCCCTCGGCGGCCGCTTCGATGCCATCATCTGCCTCGGCGCTGTTATCCGCGGCGAAACAGCCCACTTCGAATACGTCGCCGGCGGCGCCGCCGAGGGCATAGCCGCCATCTCCCGCGACACGGGCATCCCGGTCATCTTCGGCGTGCTCACCGTCGATTCAGTGGAGCAGGCGCTTGCCCGCGCGGGTGGTAAAGACGGCCACAAAGGCGAGGAATCGGCCCACGCCGCCATCGCCATGGCAAACCTCCGCCGCCAGCTCAACGGCGTCTAGAGCGGGCAGATGTCCCGGTAGGTCTTCCCGGGGTTGGCGAATCCGTAGTCGAACAGTGCCTTCACGTATGCCGCGTTGTCGGCGGTCGGCGTCACTTTCGTCAGGTAGTTGGTGACCGCAACGCAGCCCGCATGGACGCCGCTGCGGTCCTGGAAACCCCGCCGGAACTCTTCCGCGGCGCCCACCCAGAGCGGTTCCCGGCTCGCCTGGATGGCCGCATCGAGCGCGGCCGTGGG